>NZ_JBXXZH010000047.1:0-46202 GCF_059640475.1 Calothrix sp. CBUCES-K 9914 | reverse complement strand
TCACCAATAGAGTTTAAAATTCCCGGAAATGGATATCTATTATTATGCAGCGATGGATTATGGAATTACGCCCCCGAACCAGCACAAATGGAAATACTTGTCAAGCAATATTCACACCTCGAAACTGGAATGATAGCACGTAGTTTAGTCGATTACGCGCGTGCGTGTGGTGGACACGACAATATTACAGTTGCTGTACTCTCTTTTTGAGTACATTAGTGAATTTGGTGCCGATGCTGATAAAATTTTACTATAGTAATTTTATGCTATTTAGGCGGAGAAAAACTTGATTATCTGAAATGTCACTCGCTGTATACGAAGACAAAAAATATATATGGAAATATCCAGATTGTGAAGATTTGTATCAATAATTTTGTTCACTATTAGGAATCAAGAGTAATTGAACTATGCCATTAGAAAGTCAGAATGAACAATTTCAAAAGTCTGGAACATCATTGCCAGAACAATATACCCCAAGTAAAGTAGATGATTCATATGTTGAAAGAGCTATTGCGGAAGCAATGCAACAATCTAATAATTTTGAAGAACCCGAACAAGTTTCAATTACAATCACTGAGTCTCAAGAAAAAATGGCAGGAGAGCTTCGCCAAGCTTTAGGATTAGCTTTTGGAGTAACAATAAATTCTGCTATTAAATACGCTCTTTTTTATATCAAAAATCAACAATTAAGCTTGGAACAACTACCTGAATATCCTAGTTGTATATCTTCTCATTCAGTGAAAATTAAAGTAACACCTGAAACATGGTATGAACTAAGAGAATCTAATAAAGAAAATACTGAGAATTGATATTTTCAATTTCCCATTGCATTTTCAAGATTTTGATATTTATTGGTGGTGTCAAGATAATAATATATATCAAAATATTTTTCGTGATATTGAATATGATGAATATGAGTATGAGGAAAATGATTATTACCAATTATTTGAAATACTTCAAAATAGAAATGATATATGGTCATTGGAGCAATTATGGAAATTAATGGGACTTAATAAGCTTGCTTTTGTTCATAGAAGGGTGGTAAGGGAGGATGTTAATCTTCACTTTACTTTATCGGAGTAATTTGGATTTTAGTAAATTAATGTTGGGTTCCGCAAAGGCTCCACCCAACCTACGTACACACAAACTATATATATTATGAGTACTCAATTTAAGGCTGAAGTGTTTCAAAACCAGTTCCTCGCGCAAGGCGCCAAGGAAGTTCACGCTATTATGACTGTTGCTGTTGAGGGAGATGGTGTTTCAAGTAACCAAGGTGTTAGTAAACTATTTGGTGTAATTTGTGATACCTCTGGCTCAATGGGTGGTGAGAAGATTCGTGCGGCGAAAGCGGCGATGATTAGAATTGTCGAATTGCTACCGGAAGATGCTTCATTTTTTATTGTTACTGGTGCCAACGTTGCTAGTTTGATTTTTCCTGTTTCTAAAGCGACACGTGATAATAAACAGCTTGCGATAGGAGAGATTAAAAAAATAGGCGCCAGTGGTGGTACGGTTATTTCGCGTTGGTTAGCTGAAGCACGCAAACAGTTTGATAAAATGCCCAACGGGTTACGTCAAGCGCTTTTACTTACAGACGGTCAAAATGATGACTCGGACGAAGTTGCATTGGAAAATGTGCTAAGTACCTGTGAAGGTGTGTTTCAATGTGATTGTCGAGGTGTTGGTACTGATTGGCGTGTTAAACAATTACAGCAAATATCCGGTAAATTACTGGGTACTACTGATATTATCGCTAAACCAGAAATGATAGAAGCCGACTTTCAAGCGATTTTAGCAAAGGCTATGAATAAGAATGTTAGCGATGTATCACTACGTCTTTGGACACCGAGTGGCGCACAAATTATGTATTGTAAACAAGTAAGTCCTGATATTGTAGACTTAACAACGCGCGCCAAACTCGTTAAACCACAAGTTAATGACTATCCTACAGGCGCCTGGGGTAAAAGCGAATCGCGCGATTATCACTTTTGCATTCAAGTAAACCCAGGTAATGTTGGTGATGAAATGCTCGCAGGTCGGGCTAGTCTAATATATACAGTTGATGGTGTTGAAACAAAAGTCGCCGAAGCTAGAATTATTGCTGTTTGGACAGACGATGATGCTAAATCTACCAAAATTGACCGAACGGTCGCTCACTATACAGGACAAGCCGAACTTGCAGACTCAATTCAACAAGGACTCGAAGCGCGCGATAAAGGAAATTACGAAGTTGCTACAGCAAAACTAGGTAAAGCAGTCAAACTTGCCCACGAGTCAGGAAACGAAGCAACAGCTAGATTACTTAAAAAAGTTGTTGACATAGAAGATGCAGCAACTGGAACCGTGAAAATCAAGCGCGAAGTCGCGAAAGAGGACACAATGGCACTTGAAACCCGTTCCACCAAAACAACTCGCATTCCTAAATCTTAATGAGTTTAGATTATGCCTATTAATATGTCTACTAACATGTCTACTTATCAATGTTCAAAAGGTCACGCTTCGACTGAAGCTGATTATTGTTCGGAGTGTGGCACTAAAATTCAGGGTAGTCTCGAACAGGTAAATACAATAAATTCACTTGATAATTTACCTAAGCTGATAAAAAATGCAATAACTTGCCCTGCATGTACAGCTCCACACGACCCAAATAGCGGTCACTTCTGCGAAATTTGCGGGTACAACTTTAACACAGGAGCGCATGGAGAAGTACCAATAAAAAGTGCTGAGTATACAAACAGTGCTGAGTATACAAACAGTGCTGAGTATAAAGTGCTGAGTGCTGAGTCCTCACTCCCAACTCCTAACTGTAGAGACGTGATTAATCACGTCTCTACTTCTAACTCCTCACCTACTACTAAGCACTCAGCACTCAGCACTCAGCACTCTCTTGAAATTACTATCACCATTGACCCAGTGTTACGAAGTTCTGAAAGTCCAGAACCTCCAAATCAACCACCAGTTATTTTACGACTTGATAAAGAAAGTAACCTAATTGGGCGCCTAAGTGTTGCGCGCGGTATTAATCCAGAGATAGCACTCAATTTTGATAGTGCAGTTTCACATCGTCATGCGTTAATAAATCGTCAAAGCGATGGAAATTTTACTTTGCGAGATATTGATTCTGCGAATGGGACTGTGCTTAATACGGTGGAATTAACGCCAATGGTTGATGCTGTTCTTAAAGATGGTGATGAGTTTACTTTAGGACACTGGACTCGAATTAAAGTTAGATTTGTGTAGGATTATAGTCAACAAACTACAATATATGAGTTCTAATACTGCTATTTCGCAATCTAAATACATTTTGTTACTAAAAAATAGAAACCTCAAGACGCCGCAATTTTTAAAAGCAGCGCTATATTTTACTTGGGGCACCAGTTTTTTGTTAGCTTTAACTACTATTTTCGGCGCCCAAACTCAAAGGCAAGCAATACAAAGTGTTGGTAAAGACTCAATACCCAGTATTATTACTGCACAGCGTATCAAAGATACTTTGGTAGGTATGGATGCTTACGTAGCAAGTGAGTTACTTCTCACACCTACAAATTATGCTGGGGCGCCTCAAGAGTATGAGAAACTTCGACGCAGTGCTATTGATGGTTATGAAGAACGTCGTAAAGCGTTTTCGGAACGAATTATTATAGCTGCGAAAAATATTAGCTATGGAGAAGCTGAAAGCAAACCTATTGAAACTTTACAATTAAATTTGGGTGATTATATCGCGAAAGTCCAAAGCGCGCGCGATTTTCATGCACGTGGTGATTCAAATGGAGCTTTGTTAGCTTACCGCGAAGCCTCGCAAATTGTAGATAATATATTAATACCTGCGGTGGATAAACTCGATAAAGTTAATATGCAGCAGCTAGATGTCATATACAGCCAACAGGCTTTTAAAGCAACAGGTTCGCTACTTTTGATTTTAACTTCTAGCTCATTTTTGCTGGGAGTTTTAGTTGCTACTCAAGTGTTTTTATACCTAAGAATGCGACGGGTTTTTAATCCAATGTTGTTGGGTGCTACAGTACTCGCATTAATATTCCTTGGATACACTATACAATCTATAGTCGCATCATCTAACAATTTAACGGTTGCAAAGGAAGATGCTTTTGACTCGCTTCATGCATTACGTCAAGCGCGCGCACTAGCTTATGCTGCAAACGCGGATAAAAGTCGTTATTTACTAGATAAAGAGAACGCATTCAAGCATGAACAAGCATTTTTTGATAAAGTCAATCAAATTCTTAAATTACCTGCTGGCAAAACTTGGGATGATGTTAAAGCAGCATTAATTGCTGGCAAAAAAGTCGAAGGTATCACAGGATTATTTGCTAATGACATTAATAATATTACTTTTCCAGGCGAACGTGAAGCGCTAACATCTACTATTTCAACGTATAATGATTATTTAAAGATTGATAAGCAAATTCGACAGCTAGAACAAAGCGGGAAACATATTGAAGCAGTCAAATTAAATGCAGGTAAAGACAAGGGTGAATCAAACTGGGCATTTGAAGAGTTTAAAAAAGCTCATGTTACAGCCCAAGAAATTAATATTAAAGTTCTTGATAAATCAATTGAGCAAGGCTTTCAAAATATACAAAATTTTGAAGCTATTACTGTTATTGTCACTTTAAGTATTTCTACTCTTACGCTATTTGGATTACGTCGGCGCCTACGCGAGTATGAAATATAGCTTACCAATCTATTAATATATAGTATAAAATCTAGGATATACTAATGTCATCTACATATTTTTCATTGCTAAGAAAAAGAAATCTTAACACACCCCAAATTTTAAAAACAACACTGTATTTAACATGGGGTACGAGCTTAATTTTAGCCCTCACTACTATTTCCGGCACCCAAGTACAACGCAATGCCATTAAAACAGTTGGAAAAGATGCTGCTCCCAGCGTAATTACAGCACAGCAAATTAAAGATAGTTTAGCTGATATGGGCACTAATGCTGTTAACCAATTACTTGTAAAACCAGGACAAAACCCCGAAGCTGATAAAGGTTTTGAATATCGACGTACAAGATTAGGAGAATTTATAGTCAAAGCATCAGAGAATATTACATATGGTGACAAAGAACGCAAACCTATAATAGATATGTTGAACGGGCTAACTCAGTATATGCTCGTTATCCAACAAGCGCGCGATGCAAATGCCCGTGGTGATAATAATGCTTTGCTGATATATTATTACGAAGCCGTTAAAATTAACGAAAATCAAATTCAACCGAATACCGATAAATTAAATCAAGTCAATCTTGAAACACTAAATCAAACATACGAACAGCAAAAAATAGCTAGTGCTGCATCAGAAATATTAATTGTCATAACAGGTATTACACTGCTTGTTGTCTTGCTAGGAACACAGTTATTTTTATATCGTCGAATGCGACGTGTTATAAACCCAATGTTACTAGCCGCAACTATTATATCTTTTGCTTTTATAACTTATACTATCTACAGTATAGAATCATCAGTATCAAATTTGAAAGTAGCAAAAGAAGACGCATTTGAATCACTTTATGTACTACGACAAGCACGTGCGCTTGCTTATAGTGCCAATCGTGATGAAAGTCGTTTTTTACTTGATAGAGCTAATGCAGCCAAGTACGAAAAAGCATTCAGAGAAAAAATTAACCAAATTGCCACATTACCACCAGGTGAAACCTTCAAAACAATTATACCAAAACTCGCTAGCAAGCAACAAGTAAATGGCTTCACTGGCTTATTCGCTGATGAATTTAAGAATACTACATTTACTGGTGAACGTGAAGCCGCAGTCGAAACAATAACCGCTTTAGATAGATATCTAGATATCGACAAACAAATTCGCCAACTTGCCGCAAGTGGTAAATATGCTGAAGCAATTAAATTATGTACAGGCATTAGTCAAGGTGAATCCAACTGGGCATTTGAACAATTTAAAACAGCACACCAAAAAGTGTTAGATATCAATACTAAACAATTTGATGGCGCCATCGAAAAAGGTTTTGCGAATGTTCAAAATCTTGAAATAATTGCTATTGGTACAACTCTCACGATTTCTACCTTAGCTTTATATGGACTTCGTAAGCGCCTTATAGAATACCAATAACAAGCTTGTTCTCTTCTTAGATAATGTTTAAATATTGTATCATTACAATTAAATAGTATGTCATTCTGAGCGCAGCGAAGAATCCTCATTATGTTGAAGCTTTTTAGTTAAATGTAGGTATTACATAAAGCTTCCGTATTAAAACTCTTAAGCGTTTATTTCATGTATAGCCCTCTCTCTCGCGTTCTTGTTGGGGGAATGCAATTCTATTCCTTGTAGTATTGAGACTACTGTAGGTAAAATGGTTTATTATATATAGTTAGGTTCAATTATGTAGATAATTCTTAGATATGGCTAATATATCGACTAAAACCTTAGAAAAAAGAACAGTACTTTTATATACCGATGAAGATGGTTATTTTATAGCTGAAGTACCGAGTTTACCAGGTTGTATAAGTCAGGGTGAAACTCGCGAAGAAGCTTTAGAGAATATTCAGGAGGCTATTGGACTACATATTGAAGTTTTACAGGAACGAGGTGTACCAGTTCCAGTAGATAATATAGAAGTGGTAGCTGTATGAGTAAGTTGCCAACAGTTTCGGGTGGAGAATGTGTTAAAGCTTTAGAGAAAATAGGCTTTGTGGTATATAGGCAACGTGGTAGTCACATTACAATGGTACGTCAAAAATCAGCAAGCCAAGTTACTGTTCCTAACCATACAACGGTAGCAAAAGGTACATTACGAGCAATTATCAAACAAGTTGGTTTAACGGTAGATGAATTTATTGATCTACTGTAATTTTTATCTGAACGCAAGATACGAAAATTCGTAGTTTGGATTGAGGAACGTAAATGTAAACTACCCTACTCTTGTTTGTAACCAATAACTTATCCGTTGCATCCGTTGCAAAATATCTTCTAAGTTTTTAAGTGATTTTACCATAATCTAGTTTGATAATTCGGTCGGCGCCACCAAAGTAACGGTCATCATGAGTAATGGCAATTACTGTTTTACCTTTGTCTCGTAAAGAAGGTAATAATTCTTTATAAAACACTTCTTTGAATGTAGGGTCTTGGTCTGCTGCCCATTCATCGAATAGGTAAATTGGTCGGTCTTCTAAATATGCTGTGAGTAATGCTAGTCGCTTGCGTTGTCCTTGAGATAGGGCAGTTGTTGAAAATTTACCGTTTTCTATATTTACTTTATGCTGGAGTTTTAATAGTTTTAAATACTCTTGCGCTTGTTTATCTAAATTCTTTAAGTTCGTATTTTCTAGCCCTAATAGTTCGTCGAATAAATAAAAGTCTGCAAATACAACCGAAAAATGCTGACGATACCATTCACGGTTCTGGTCTGTTATTAATTCACCATCTAAGCGTATTTCTCCGGTTTCGGGAGCATATAACCCTGTAATTATTTTTAAAAGTGATGATTTGCCACTTCCGTTTCCACCCACAATAAATATTAGTTCCTGGGGGTGTAATACCAAGTCTATTGGCCCAAGCACAAAGTTACTGTCTTCGTTGTCTGTATGGTATGTGTGAATTACTTTGTTCAGTTCCAAACGGCGCCACGATAGTTTAATATCAGGGGGAATAGTTGTAGTTTCTGCACGGTTTGATAATGATAATCCTAGTGATTCAATTTTTTGTAGTGCAATACTTGCGCTTACGAGTTGAGGCAGCTTGCTAACGATATTATCCATCGGTAGCATCAGGTATGTAAAAGTTAGTATATAGCCAGCAAGTGTTTGTGGGTTAATGGTGAGAAACTTGGGAAGCGCGAATAACACAAAACCAATAGCAAAGAAAAATATCAACCTTCCCCAACTATTTGTCATTGCGAATAAAGTTAGACCACGGGTGTTATGACGCTTAAATGCTCCTGCTGCTGTTTGTAACTGCTTTTCTATAAAACTTTGGCGCCGCTGATAATGTAGCTTTAGTTCTTTAATTCCATCCGTAATTGTACGTAAATAATTAAATAAAATATCCTCATCTTCACGAGCTAACGCCAAATACTTTTCCCCTTGCTTTAACAACCACTGACAGCTACCAATCGCGACTATTGCCAATATAACTACCATCACGATTACCAACCACGATAACCAAGTAATGTATATAAGACAACCTAAAACCATAGCCAAATCAATACATAAAAATGGAATTATGTAAACTGCGTTTGCGACAGCTTGAATATCTTCGGTAAGCGTTGCTAAGAGTCGCGCGTTCCCTAAACGTTCGAGATGGTTTAATTCCGAATTGAGAATTTGGGTACTTAAACGCATCCGCAGTTGAAAAACAGCGTTTTGCGAAAGTCGAATCAGCATTACCTGTGAAATGACGCTGGTTATCAGCGAAATAATCGCTCCTCCGATAAAAACCCAAGCTATCAGGGTTAGTGATGAACCAGGAGTGCGAGTACTTGCGCTACTGATTAATGCAATAAGAGTAGCACTACTACCACCACTGATAAATCCGGTAAATATTGCTATAGCTACCATTCCCCATGCGGAACGCAGTAAAAAGAGAATTAGATTCATTTCGATTTTAGAGGAAGGGGAAAGGAAAAGTAAATGTCCAATAACCTTGAATATTATGTAACTTTTGCTTGCGATTATGTTTGTAGCTTTGAGCAACATTCTAAACTGTTACTGTAAATGAGACTTAGCAGCCTTACTACAATATCAGCGAAAGGACAGTTTCATGTAAGGGTGTCAAGAAATAACCTACTACAGGCAAGTTATTATGACTGTAAATCTGAAATCCCAAGAGAACCCGATTACAGCAACTACTCAAAATACTTCTACTTATAGGCACACGAGCTATACTCCAACTAACCACCGTCGTATTCTCTGTGTTTTTCCAAAGTATAGCCGTTCGTTCGGCACTTTTCATCATGCTTATCCGTTGATGGGAAAGGTACGTGCGTTTATGCCTCCACAAGGTATATTAGTTGTTGCTTCATACTTACCGAAACAATGGGAAGTTAGGTTTGTTGATGAAAATATCAAACCTGCAACACGTAAAGATTATAAATGGGCAGACGTTGTTATTGTCAGCGGAATGCATATCCAACGCACGCAAATCAATCAAATCAACGAACTTGCACATCGCGAAGGTAAAATCACTGTTGTTGGTGGTCCGTCAGTGTCGGGATGTCCTGATTATTACCCTGATTTTGATATTTTGAGTTTGGGTGAATTGGGTGATGCTACCGACCGCTTGATTGAATATATTGATAATAATAACAGGCGCCCATCCCAGCAACTACGCTTTGAAACAAAAGAACGTTTACCTTTAACTGAGTTTCCCACTCCAGCGTATCATTTACTCAACCTCGACCAATATTTCATTGCCAATATTCAGTATTCTAGTGGTTGTCCGTATCATTGTGAGTTCTGCGATATACCAGAACTATACGGAAATAATCCACGGATGAAAACTCCCGAACAGGTTGTAAATGAGCTTGACACTATGCTCAAATATGGCAACATTGGAGCGGTATACTTTGTCGATGATAATTTTGTTGGTAATCGTCGAGCAGCGATGGAATTATTACCGTATTTAATAGACTGGCAAAAACGAAATGGTTATCCAGTTGAGTTTGCGTGTGAGGCAACGTTAAATTTAGCACAGAGTCCCAAATTACTCTCTTTGATGCGCGAAGCTTATTTTACTACAGTATTTTGTGGGATTGAAACTCCTGAAATTAGCGCACTTGAGGCTATTTCTAAAACGCATAATCTGAGTATGCCAATAGATGAAGCGGTAAAAACCTTAAACAGCTATGGAATGGAAGTTGTCTCTGGTATAATTATCGGTTTTGATACAGATACAGAAGATACAGCACCACGGATTCTTAATTTCATTCACCGTTCTCAAATCCCCACACTAACTATAAATCTTTTGCACGCTTTACCCCGCACTCCTTTATGGCGCCGACTGGAAAAAGAAGGAAGACTTGTATTCGACGAAACCCGTGATTCTAACGTTGAGTTTTTGATGCCTTACGAACAAGTTACCCAAATGTGGCGCCATTGTATTACTAGTACCTATGAGCCAGATTTTCTTTATCAGCGTTTTGCCTACCAAATGCAAAACACTTATCCTAACCGTATTCAAGTGCCAAACAGTTCTGCGCGCGTATCACGGGCAAATATTATCAAAGGTTTAACTTATCTAAGTAATATATCGGTAAAAGTTGGTGTATTTGGAAACTACCGTAAAACCTTTTGGGAAATGGCACGGAAAGCTTTTTCTAGGGGCGATATTAAAAGCTTAATTCATGTAGGTTTAGTTGGACATCACCTAATTAAATTTGCAGCAGAATGCAGCAAAGGTGAAGAAACAGCTTCATTCTACTCTCAAAAAATTCGTCATGAATCATAGAATTAAATTAATCAAAATTGTCACTTGAATACAATAAATTTACTACTGTTAATCCTCTGTTTGGTATCAGTTTGGTTTAACTGCTACGCAACTTATGCAGCGTTTCGCTTTTTTCGTAATCGGTATCCAATTAATACAGACTTTCACCCACCAATTACGATTATCAAACCAGTTTGTGGATTAGACCGTAACACTTACAAAAATTTAGCTTCGTTTTGCCAACAAGATTACCCAGACTACCAGATTATCTTTGGTTTACGTGACTCAGATGACCCAGCAATTCCCACTGTCAAGCAAATTATTCAGGACTTTCTACATCTTGATATTGAGTTGGTGGTGTGCCCGCGTATTATTGGGACAAATCTCAAGATGAGTAATGTCGCGAACGCTTCGGAAAATGCAAAACATGAAATATTATTTATTGTTGATAGTGATATCCGAGTTGAACAGGATTATTTGCAGCGAGTAATCCAACCACTACAAGACCAAAAAGTTGGTGTGATTACCTGTCTTTACCGTTCACTTATAAATCATTGGACAACAATCCTTACGGCTATTAGTACTAGCACTGAGTTTGCTGCTGGTGTTTTAGTTAGCCATAATTTAGCAAAAACTATAAACTATGCCTTCGGGCAAACAATTGTCATCCGTAAAGAAGCACTAATAGCTATTGGTGGATTTGAAGCAATAGCAGATTATCTTGCCGATGATTTTCAACTTGGCTATTTACCTGCTGAAGCTGGATACAAAGTTGTGCTTTCTGACTATGTAGTTGAACATGAACTGACTGCAAGTAGTCTTGCCGATGCGATCTCGCAAAAAATTCGTTGGGCACAATGCATTCGAGTTTCTCGTCCTTGGGGCTACTTAGGACTGATTTTTACTTATGGTACAGTTATCAGCACCCTATTATTGATAACCACTGGCGCCTCTATCTTTAGCTGGATAATATTTAGCATTACTTGGACAACCCGGTTTATTATGGCGTGGATGGTGGGAGTTGTTGGTATTCAAGACCAGACAGCTAAAAAATACTTGTTGTTAATTCCTCTGTCTGACTTGTTTGGATTAATCGTTTGGTGCTGTGGCTTTTTGAGTAACATAACTAAATGGCGCCGAGAGGAATTCAAACTTACTAAAGATGGAAAATTAGTTGCAATTACAGATACATAATATGCCTAATTTGTCAATATATTCTTCTTCCTCTGCCGCTCTGGAGGCTTTCAAACAAATAATTAGTTCGTAAATCCTCTAAATCCAAAATTTTAGTTAAAATTTTCATCTCTTTGTTAAAACACATACAAAATTCTATCAAGATTCTTAAAGAAGTCGGGTATCAGAAAGATATGATGAAAACTTTGCTGCTAAGTCCTCCTTCGTTCGATGGGTTTGATGGTGGCGCCGGCTCTCGTTATCAAGCCAAGCGTGAGATTACTTCCTTTTGGTATCCTACATGGTTAGCACAGCCAGCAGCTATGATACCGGGTAGTAAACTTGTAGATGCTCCTCCTCACGGGCAAACCGTTGAAGATGTTCTTAAAATTGCTGCTGACTATGAATTGGTCATAATGCATACCAGTACACCTTCATTGGTAAACGATGCTAAGTGCGCGCAAGCAATTAAAGATAAAAACCCTGGCGCCAAAGTTGGATTTGTCGGTGCCCATGTTGCTGTATTACCGCAGCAAACACTAGAAGAACACCCAGTAATTGACTTTGTTTGTCGCAACGAATTTGATTACACCTGTAAAGAATTAGCTCTTGGCAAAGTTTGGGATGAAATTCTCGGTCTCAGCTATCGCGATAAATTAGGTAATATTCATCACAACCAAGACCGTCCATTGATTCACGATTGGGATGCAATGCCCAGTGTTTTACCAGTTTACGCGCGCGATTTAGATATAACAAAATATTTTATTGGTTATTTACAGCACCCGTATATTTCTTTTTATACAGGACGCGGTTGTCCAGCAAAATGTACTTTCTGTTTATGGCCGCAAACGATAGGTGGTCATTTATATAGAACCAAAAGTCCCGAAGCGGTTGGTCGTGATATGGAAGAAGCCAAAGCTATATTCGGGGATAAAGTGCGTGAGTACATGTTTGATGATGATACGTTTACCATTGACAAACATCGCGCGATAGCTATTAGCGAACACATGAAGCGTCTTAACTTGACTTGGAGTTGTAACGCGCGTGCGAATTTAGATTACGACACTTTAAAAACATTGCGTGATAATGGTTTGCGTTTGTTACTCGTCGGGTTTGAGTCAGGAAACCAAGACATTCTCAACAATATCAAAAAAGGTGTTAAGCTCGAAGTCGCGCGTCAGTTCATGAAAAACTGTCATGATTTAGGTATTACAGTTCACGGTACTTTTATTATTGGTTTACCGATTGAGAACAAACAAACAGTAGAAGAAACAATTCGTTTTGCTTGTGAATTAAGTCCTCACACCATTCAAGTATCCATCGCGGCGCCGTATCCGGGTACAGAATTATACGAACAGGCAAAAACTAACGGTTGGTTTACAAATCAAGCTTTAGTAGCAGAGTCAGGAATTCAAACTTCTACTTTACAATATGCAACGCTTTCAAGTGCGGAAATAGAGGATGCAGTTGAAAGGATGTATCGTCAATTCTATTTTCGTCCCAAAGCGATTATACCAATCGTGCGCGAAATGCTTACCGACCGTCAAATGATGGTGCGGCGCCTCCGCGAAGGTGTAGAGTTTTTCTCGTATTTGAGAGAAAGACACCAAAAAGCTGCTGAACATGCACGAGTAGCATAAAGTCCCAGATGTGCAGTACACCTGTAAGGTGGGCAATGCCCACCATACCAAATATGTCAACACGCCGTAAAGCAATTATTAATGGTGATGACTTTGGTTTCTCGCATGGAGTCAACCAAGCTATTATCAAAGCACATCAAGACGGTGTGCTAACAAGTACTAGTTTAATGGTGACAGGCGCCGCTTTTTCTGAAGCTGTGGAATTAGCGCACCAAAATCCTAATTTAGGTGTAGGTTTACATTTGGTCTTAGTATGTGGTCGTTCCGCATTACCTTTTGAACAAGTTCCTCACTTAGTTGATGAAAACGGTAATTTTAGTAATGACCCTACATTGGCAGGGCTGCGTTACCAATTTAATAAACAAGCCAGGATAGAATTACAGCAAGAAATCCGCGCGCAGTTAGAAAAGTTTCGCGCAACGGGTTTACCTTTGTCACATGTCGATGGGCATTTACATCTACATGTGCATCCAGTTGTGATTAATATTCTTGCTGATTTGGCAACGGAGTTTGGTATAAAATATATACGATTGCCTTCGGAAGAGTTAAAATTGAATTTAAAGCTAAATCGTCAGAACTTGCTTACCAGAATTATTTGGTCAGCAGTGTTTGGTAGATTGCGTGATTACGGCGCCAGTATACTTAAACTTAAAAACATTAATTTTACTGAGCGCGTGTATGGTTTGCTTCAAACTGGTTGTGTATCTGAAGAATATTTATGTAGTCTAATACCCCAAATTAAAGCAAATCAAGTTGAAATATATTCGCATCCTGCATTACCACTTGCAGGAGAAGCATTAAATAGTTTGGAGGGTGCAGGAGAAATTGAGTTTAAAGCATTATTAAGCGAACAAGTACGTGAAGCTTTGCACGCAAGTGGTTTTGAGTTGACTAATTATTATAATTTACAACAAAGATACACACAAGTTACAAAAAATCTCTAACTGCTTGAACACCTTAAATTTATTGCTATTGTTACTGTGTGTAACATCAATCTGCTTTTACTGCTATGCAATTTATGCAGCGCGCGGTGCTAATAGTCAGCATCCAATTGATATAGATTATCATCCGTCAATAACTATTCTCAAACCGTTATGTGGTTTGGATACAAATACTTATGAGAATTTAGCTTCGTTTTGCCGACAAAATTATCCACATCCAAATTACCAAATTATATTTAGCGTTCGTGATGCAAAAGATGCTGCAATACCTGTAGTCAAACAAATTATCAATGATTTTTTGGAACTGGATATTGAGTTAGTGCAGTGTGACCGTGTTATTGGCACAAACCTTAAAATTAGTAATTTAGCGAATGCCGTTACTGATGCAAAACATGATATTCTTGTCCTTGCTGATAGTGATATTCGAGTTGGCAGTGATTATTTACAGCGAATTGTTCAACCGTTCAAAAATGAAGAGGTTGGAGTTGTTACTTGTTTATACCGTTCATTAGCACAAGGGTGGACAACTTTAATTGAAGCAGTTAGTCAAACTACCGAATTTAATGCTGGAGTTTTAGTTAGTAATCATCTTGAAGGTGGTATTAAATACGGGTTTGGCGCCACTATTGCTATTCGTAAACAAGTTTTGCTGGCAATTGGTGGATTTGAGACGGTAGCAGATTATCTTGCTGATGATTTTCAACTTGGATATTTACCATACCAAGCTGGTTATAAAGTAGTTCTTTCTAATTATATTGTAGAACATGAACTTAAAGAAACAAGTTTTGCTGACGTGATTAAACAAAAAATTCGTTGGGCACGCTGCATTCGAGTTTCTCGGTACTGGGGCTATTTAGGACTAATATTTACTTATGGTATTGTAATTAGCTTAATATTACTAATTATTACAGGTGGTTCACAAACTGCTTGGATTATGCTCAGTTTAACTTGGACAACAAGGTTAATTATGGGTTGGGTAGTAGGAGTTAACTTTAGTCAAGACCCGACTGCAAAAAAATACTTGTGGATAATTCCTTTGTGTGATTTATTCGGATTTGTGATTTGGTGTTGTGGGTTTTTGAGTAGTACGATTGAGTGGAGAGGAACAAAATTTCGACTAACTAAAGATGGAAAACTAGTAAAAGTGGGTCAGTTTGCAACGGATACAACGGATGTAACGGATGATTTATTGGTTACAAACAAAAGTAGGGTGCGTGACGCTACTAACATTTTTAAACGAAGCGCAGTTACTGATAGCGTCACGCACCCTACTAATTAAAATCGATGGTGAAAAAAAATATTTTAATGGTTTGTAAAAACTTATGAGTGGAGATTTAACGCAGCAGTGGTTAGCAGAAATTCAATCTTTGAAGCAACAGCTAGCAGATGCGATGACACGCTGTGATGAAGCGTGGGAAAGTGCTGAAAAATGGCGCCGACTTTATAATACGGAAGCAGAGCAGCGTCGTACTGATGCTCAACTGTTGCAACAAGAAATTGCGTCGCTAAAAGCTGAAATCAAAAAAATGCGGGGTATTGACGAAACGATACTCCCTGATGCGGATGTGAATACAGCTATTCAAGCCGAAATTAATCAAATTGACTCCGTGCAGGAATTACAAGCCAAACTCATCGAAGCGACAAAAGAACGCGCTTCGCTTTTACTTGCTTTAAAAACTGAGCAGGAAAGTCATGCTCAAACCCGTAAAAGTCTTACAACTGCTCTGGGTGATGCTATAGACAGCTTGACACAAATACGTTCAAAAAGCTAAATAGCTCATAATACCATAGTTACGGGTTGTGTAAATCAAATTTATACGTTCTTTATGTTAGTTAGGCGCCGTTACTGGGAAATATTTAAGTATAAGCACTCGTTTTTATTTAAAGAGAGTATTAGCTGTTCCCAGCACGGAGACTATTTTCTATGCCTACTAAAAAGAAAATATCTAAAGTTGTTCTTTTCAAGAGAATAAGAGCATTAGTTATCTTGGCTACACTATCTATGTTTGGATTTAATGCCTGCAACTCCAAGTCACCAGAGGCAAAACTTGTACTGCGTAATGACTCGGAGAAAACAATCAATTTTATGAAAATTCAGGTAGCTGGTAAAAACTTTGAGGAAAGAGACATGTTACCAGGTACAGAGCGAATGTGGCAATTCAAGCCTAACCGCGAAGATTCTTTTGCTGTTAATGGAAGGTTTGACACCGATGGTGTTCCCATTCAAGCTGACTCGTTAGGTCGCACCAACAACACAGATACTAGAGAACACCATTTAACAATCAAAGAAGACGGCAAAGTCTCTTATAGTAGCCCCAAGTAGGGTGTGTGACGCCAATAACAATTTTGAAACGAAGCAGCAGTCCAGTAGCGTCACGTACCAAACCATCCAAAGCACCAAATTATATTTCGGTGCGTTACGCTACAAGATTGTTGGCTTCGTTTCAAAATTTTTGTAGCGTAACGCACCCTACATTCCCATTGCTTCAGCGACAGCTTTAACTTCGGGGAGAATTCCTTGTTTGAATTGACTCTTGCTATGTTTAATTGCAGTGTCCGGGTCTTTTAAACCGTTTCCTGTTAATACACATACTACAGTGGCGCCAGTTGGAATTTGGTCTTTTACTTTTAACATTCCAGCTACTGATGCTGCACTCGCAGGTTCACAGAAAATTCCTTCATCCGAAGCCAACAGTCGATATGCTTCAAGAATTTCATCGTCGGTGACTGCGTTAAATTCACCTGTACTAGCCGATTGTGCTGCTACTGCTTTTTCCCAACTTGCTGGGTTTCCAATTCTAATTGCTGTAGCGATTGTTTCTGGATGCGCTACGGGTTGACCGTTTACTAAGGGAGCGGCGCCTGCTGCTTGAAATCCCATCATACGCGGTAGGCGCCCACATTTTCCTGCTTGGTGATATTCGCAAAATCCCATCCAGTACGCTGTAATGTTACCTGCATTACCTACAGGAATACACAACCAATCTGGTGCGTCTCCCAAAACATCGACGACCTCAAAGGCGCCTGTTTTTTGACCTTCTAGACGATATGGGTTGACTGAGTTAACTAGTGTTACTGGATAAGTTTCCGCCATCTCCCGTACTATTTCTAACGCGCGGTCAAAGTTCCCTTTAATTGCTAATACTTCTGCACCATATAGTAATGCTTGTGCCAATTTGCCAAGTGCAACGTAACCATCAGGAATTAAAACGAAAGGACGCATTCCACCACGTCGTGCATAAGCTGCGGCAGCGGCTGAAGTATTACCTGTGCTGGCACAAATTACTGCTTTTGCCCCTGCTTCTTTGGCTTTTGAAATTGCCATCGTCATTCCCCGGTCTTTAAAACTTCCCGTGGGGTTAAGACCGTCATACTTTACAAATACCCGCACCTGTTTACCAATGCGTTGAGCAATGGATGGTACAGGAATTAACGGTGTGTTACCCTCGTACAGCGTCACAACCGGAGTTTTTTCGCTAACGGGTAGATACTGACGATAGGTTTCGATTAGTCCAAGCCAGGGTTGGCAGTTAGATTTGACAGTAGGCAGGGTTAAAGTCACGGTATGTACGATTCAACTGCGAAATATGAGTTTACTCAACTATTTAATATACACAAAGTACGCGCGAGTCACATTTTTTGCGACTATGGGTAAAAATACTCTCCCTAGGGAAGATATTTTTGCAGCACTACTTTTGACATAATACTAAAGGTGAATTTTGCTAGCCATAATCTTTATCGTAGGGTGTAACGCAATGAATTATAAAAAATCTTTAGAAAAAATAATAAAGCCCTTACGGAACTGTGGGCTGTGATTTGTAGTCTTTTAGATATCTAGACAGTAATCATTAGGACTATTTATACCAAGTATAGAATATCTTAATGATTATTAAATTAACACTATTATAATATTTCTAATGGTGTGAGTTGCTTTGAGGATTAAATGTACTATGTCTACGTCAACAATTTCAGATTCTAGCCGTTTGGCTTCCACTTTAAACAAGACCTTTTATCAGGTAGACCAGCAAGTAAAATTTATGCACTTACAAGCTGAAGTTGACTGTCTGCTTCAAGAGTTGCAAAATCTGAAGGCGCAAAAGCCATCATCTGAGAAGGGCGAATAGGTGCCTTTCTGGAGGTCATTAATCTTGGTTTACTACTCGAAGCGTTGATTTTTTTGTGACCAGCGCTTCAAAGTGTAGCCATTTGCATTTTGAATTAACAAACTCGGCAAGTTTGTCTGAGTCAAATTGGCTATTGCTGTCAGTGATTGTTCGGCATTTTCACCGAAGTCTGTATAAATTATACTAGCATTATCAGAAAAAATCAGTGTCCTAGGGCGGGAATATTTTTTAGAAGATTGTAGCGATGCGAGAGTTTCTGCTGAAACCGTTAGTACAATTTCTGGTTTGCCGTTACCTGTAATATCAATTTCTTGTATAGGCCACTGTCCTACGTTTTGCCGAATTTGTTGAGTACTGGCATTGTCAGGGCGTTTACTTTTATTGTACGCTTGCACTACTTGCCATACTGATTTGAGGATAGTGTTCGCGCGCGGTGGGTCTTGTGATTGCATTTGTGCAAGTGTAGTTGGATTTGTTTGTACCCATTCGAGCGCTGATGTTGTAGTTGCCAGTGCTTGAGGTCGGTTCTGTAAATTAGATATAGAAACTAAAGTGTCGTTTGGCTGTGCGAGTAAGCGCAATACTCCGTTGTTTAGTTGTGCTGCTTTGATTGTTGCATTTATTGATTGCTGTTCATTGTTTGATTGCCATATGGCTATTTGTAGTAATGCGTCGTTGTCTAATCCTAAAGTTGAACGTAGGAATTTTTCAGGCGCCTTCTGAGGGAGCTTTAAGTTGGTAAACGGTGCATAAAGCCAGTTTTTACCGTCGTGGAATGCAGATACTTTAATTTCATACCATTTAGTGGTGGTGTTGGTGGTACTATCAAACTGTAACCATTCATTGAGTTTGAGTGGTTGATTAAAATTTTGTGCTGAACCAATAATTTTGCTCGTGTGTGTTGCGGTTGGTAGAGACTGAGTAACGGTTTCACCTTTAAGCTGTTTTAGTAGACTTTGAATTTCGGCTATTGTAACTTGCTTATCTTTAAATTGTTCCTTTAGCCAAGAATAAGCGCGCGCGTCTCCATATTGCGTTGCTAAAATCAATGCTCCCCATGCTTGGACTTCCGGACGGTCGGAGTTTACTTGTAAAGCTGCTTCAACACGACTCCACAACCGTCCGCTATCTGCTTTGAGTAAGGCACCAATTTCAAATGAATTTTGTGGTGGTTCAGCTTTGAATAGTTCTAAGGCTTTACCCCAGCGTCCATCAATTAAATTAGCGAGTATTTGTTGACCGGGACTTGCCCAAGTTCTATCTGCCTGAGCTTTACTAATTTGAGAATGTAAACGAATAAGATCAATTTGGGCATCAATTTGAGCTTTTGCAAGTGCTGGAATATTCTTTTTGTTTTTTGTAATAAACTTTAACCAATCGTATGCTGGAGTCCATAAGCCACTACGCGCGATTGAGAGAGCTTTTTCATAGGCAGAATTTTTAAATGCAGGTGGTTTAAGTGTTATTTCATTGAGTTCAATTGGGTTCAGAAAAGTTTTGACTGATTTTGTCTGATAAACTTGTAACTGTGGTTCTAAACCAATTGTTTGATTAATTACTAGTTCTTTATTATTATTGCCCGTGACTTGTTGCCATTGGGGAAGTTCACCTGTGGGGCTTGTCCAAGATATAAGTTGCTGTATATGATAACGATTTGGATTATAATAAAGTATATGACCATAGTTAATATTATAAGTGCCTTCTTGGCGCCGTCCAAGTAGGTAATACCAAATGCCTTCGCTCGTTATGGCGCCGTCTAAGCGTTTAATTTCAGTTATGGGTAAAGAGATGCTTGAACCGGGATTATCGTTTGTAGCATTAACAAGTGGTGCAATTACAAATGATTCTTCGGGGCCTGAAATAGCAACTTGAGTTGTAAGTTGATAGTGTTTTTCAGTAGACTGAAACTCTAAATCATTAGCTTGCTGATAAACTCGAAGCTCGACGATTTCTTGACAGTCTGATTGGCAACTTGTCCGCTGTCTATAAACAGGTAGTAGGAAGGTATCCGCATTATTTAAAGCAAGAGTTTCACCCTTTTGTAATCCCTGTTTACTTAAATCATCTGCAATTTGCGTCCAAGTTTGCGGACTGTCACCTTTACTAAGTTTAATTTGTGCCCACTGCGGTAAAACTTTGTTTATCCAAACGACTTTCTGCGGTTGAAAAATAAATAGAAAACTAATCCATGCAAAACTTATAACTAAACTTGTTATGCCAAGCAACATTAGTACTGCTAGGAATGATGTTAGGCGCCGATTTGGTTTTTTTTGATTTTTATTGTTTTTGATTACACGCTTGATACGTGTGTCTGGAGAAGCCTTTTGTTTCGGCTTTCGCGGTATAGCCATGTTAAGTATCGGTCTTACGTACTGCACTTTTCCTTTTATACTCGGTTGGATGCTAAATGGCTAATAACCCCACCCCTTGCCCCACCTTTTACTGGGGGAGGGAAGGAAGAGAGGGAAAAAGTTAGGTAAATTTTCGCATGTCATTTTTAAAACTTATTGAATAAACTCGTCCGTTGAGTGTGAGTGTGAGTGGTAAACTGATGCGCTTAGAGGATAGAGTTTGTGTTGTTGTCTTGATGTTGCTTGCTGGGGTCTTTAGTACTCCTGGCAAAGCACTATCAAGCAAGTTTTCTCGGTTGGATACTGCTAGTTCAGATAAAGTTCCACAGATTGATTTACAACTAGGTTCACAACAAACTATTGTAAAGGCTGGCGTAAATTTTCAAGACTTGGCTGTAACTTCTCCCCTCTTTGTCGCATCTGTTCCTTCAGCTGAAGACGAAAGTGATTCGGGGATGTCACAAGTAACATCTGTGTCACAGCTTAAGGATGTGCAGCCTACTGACTGGGCATTCCAAGCTTTACAATCGCTTGTTGAACGCTATGGTTGTATTGCGGGATATCCTGATGGCACTTTTAAAGGAAACCGCGCGTTGACTCGGTATGAGTTTGCAGCAGGATTAAGTGCTTGTTTAAATCGTGTTAATGAATTAATTGCAACTGCTACCGAAGATTCTTTTAAACAGGAAGATTTATCGCGTTTAAAAAAATTACAAGAGGAATTTGCTCCTGAGTTAGTGACGTTACGCGGTCGAGTTGATAATTTGGAAGCGCGCGTTGCCGAAGTTGAGGCTAACAGGTTTTCGACGACGACGAAATTATCTGGTTTTAGTATTGTTGGTATTCAAGGTCGGACTAGTAACCGTGCTGATATTGCACCGCGCGATGGTAGAAGGGATACTAAAGACCTTGGTACAAATACGAATGTAATTAATTTTAATCAACTTTATTTAACAACTCAATTTGACCCCCAAAGCTATCTGGTGACAGGAATTGTTGCTGCTAGCGGTGGAACAGACCCACGATTGACTAATGATGTCATTTTGGGCTATGAATTTTCGACAAATAACAATTTTTTACTTAGTGACCTGCATTACCACCGACTGTTGAGCAAGAATTTTGCCATCATGGTTGGTACTACTAACGTCAACATGACGAGTGCATTTCGAGGACCTAACCGTGCAGAAAGTGGTGCTACTGGGCCACTGTCATATTTTGCCCAACGTAACCCAATATTAAATACAGGGTTTGCGTTTCAGGGAGGTTTGGCGTTTGATTGGCAGTTTACCAAGCGCGCGAGTTTGCAGGGAATTTACACGAGTGCTAGAACTGGAAACCCCACCAAGCGTAATGGTTTATTCGATGGTAATACAACGGCGGGATTACAAGTACTAGTTACGCCAGTCGATAGTTTGGATTTGAGTGTGTACTATTTTAATAATTACTCTTCGACTGGGTGTTTAGATAGTCTTGTTGGTGATGATTGTTTAACAGCGGTCAACCCTGCGACTCAAAAACGAGAACCTACAAAAACAAATGCAGTTGGCGCCACTGTTAACTGGCAAATTTCACCAAAATTTACTTTAGGCGCCTGGGGTGGTTATACAAACTCCAATATTCCGGGTCGGTCAGGAAATGTTGAAACAACCAACTGGATGGTGTACTTCAACTTCCCCGACTTATTCCGAAAAGGCAACCTTGGGGGTATTTATGTAGGACAACCACCTAAAATAATTAGTAGTGATTTACCAGTAGGGAATAACGTCCCTGATATTATTAACGGTGGTGCAGGTCGCTCAGGTGGTCAGCCAGGAACTACAACTCAAATTGAGGCGTTTTACCGTTTTCAGGTTACAGATAATATCAGTATTACACCAGGTATTATTCACATTATTGAACCAGGACATACACCGAATAGTGACTCAGTAACAATAGGTGTCCTACGAAGTACGTTTTTGTTTTAACAAGATTCCCGACGATTTTTGTACGTCGGGAGTTTATTTTATATAAATAGTTTTTATATACAGTTTATAAAGCTTTTATTAAAACAGCGCATAAATAGGGATAAAAGATAATACTTGACACTTTATTATTGGACAAAAATAAATAAATAATTCAGTGATACTTCGCTTAAAGAAATTATCCTATTGCAACTACATTGAAGTTAGTCGCGCGGCTTCTATCTTTGGATAATAAATTTTGAACAAAAATATATGCCTGGAAACATTTCTTGTCTGCTATTGGGTGTAGTAGCTGGTTTAACAATGCTTGTAAGTCCTTGCCAAGCGCAAACAACTGTAGATAATACAGATAACTTAAGCAATAACGATGTTTTAAACGCTTCGCAGCCAAATGAAGGTATCGCTGATATCAATAATTCGGCTCAGAAGTCAGTGACTCCTTCAACTGAAGTTAGTCAAGCCTCTGGAGAAACTGCGGCGCCTGCACCTAATCGTCGTATTCCAATACCAAGTCGAATTTTTCCAGCATTGCAACAGTAAGTTTATAATCCTGCACTTCCCCGTTTTGTTCCTTGCTTTTAATATTGATCCCCCCTAACCCCCCTTAATAAGGGGGGAACAAGAGAAGTTTTTAAAGTCCTACTTAATAATAGGGGGAATAAGAAAAGTTCTTAAAGCCCCCCTTATTAAGGGGGGTTGGGGGGATCAAATTCAACCCTGGTTAAATCATAGTTAAAGAGACGTAGAGATTTATTAAAGTATCTCTACGTTTTTTCATGATTAAATATCAGTACATATTTGTTCGTAACGTTTGCCAGCACTTTCCCAGGTGAACTCATTTTCAACGTACTGTCTGGCGTTATAAGATAATTCCGCGCGTAATTGTGGGTTATCAAAAAGTTGGCTAATGGCTTTGACGTACTCCTCTGGTTGGTTCGCGCGTATTGCCCGTAGTGGTACGTCGGGTGCGTTACAAGCTAACCCTTCTAAACCACGGTCAGTTCCTACAACTGGTGTACCTGCTGCCATTGCTTCCAAGGTTTTGTTTTTGATTCCAAATCCGGTTCGCATTGTGACTACACAAACGGTAGCTTGATGTAGATACTCTACCATTGAAGGTACTCGACCTGTAACGTTTACTCCTGGTAGATTTTGAAGTGCTAGTACTTCTGGTGCCGGACGTGAACCGACGATATCAAAAGTTGTCTCTGGGTAAAGTTTTTGGATTTCTGGCAAAACTTCGTTACAAAAGAAGCATACCGCGTCAATGTTCGCTAAATTATCCATTGCGCCTACGAATACTATACGGCGCCCACCTGGGTCTTTAAGACGGTAGGGGAATGATACCAAATCTACGCCATTAGGGATGACGGGAATTTCAGCATCTGGTTTGAATTCAAGAAGTTGAGTTTTGTCTTCTTCGGTAGTAACGACAATATTTGAGAATTTTTGACAGTACTTTTGTTCGTAGCGGCGTAGCAGTGGTAAGTTGATTGCATCGCGGAGTTTATTTTCAGAAATGCCTGTTTCGATTTGATTGCGACAACTACCATATACAGAACTATGGACATTAACAACAGTTTTAACTTTTTGCTGAAAGTGGGGTCTGATATAAATTTCGTTAACGCTGTGTTCGCAGGTGATAACGTCGCATTTCCCTGCTTCTACAAAATTATCAATCCAGTTTTGCATTACTACTGAATATCGATTTAGCACACTAGGGGGAGTTAAACCCGTGATAAAAGTCCCAAATCTTTTTACTTTTCCATATATACCACTCGACTCATCGCGCGGACGGTCGAATACGACTAAGTTATCAACCCGTTCCCTCAAATTAAAAATATCCATGTCACTGACATCAGCTTCGCGTTGCGTCACCATCGTTACCGTATGGCGCCGACTTAGATAATCTAATAAATTAAAGGTTCGCACCTGTGTACCTCCACGGGTGGCAGGGTAAGGAAAGGTCGAGGATAACATTAGTATGTGCATATTAAGTAATTATGCTGACAAGGATTTATGTAAACTATAAGTATAGGATTAACTAGCTTATGGGGTAACGTCATCGCCAATATCCGCAATATTAGAGATACAAATCAAGCACCTATTTTAAAGCATAAAAATTAAATAATGACTTGACTGATACTAAATGCAGTGTTTGAAGAATATAATGGCGCCATGCATGTTATATTCGTAAAAATTTAGGGAAATATATAAATATCTTAAAATATTGGCGCTTATAGTAATTTGATCCCCCCTAGCCCCCCTTAATAAGGGGGGAACAAGATTCAGAGATTTAAAGCCCCCCGAATTCGCGGGGGGTTGGGGGGATTTCTTCCTCTGCGTCTCTGTGGTAAAAAAAAATGCCTAAAATAACCATTACCATTCCCACCTACAACCGTGCCAACCTACTACCTTTCGCCATCGAAAGCGTACTTCAACAAACCTATCAAAACTTTGAACTAATCATTTGTGACGACGGTTCCAGCGACGAAACCCCCAAACTCATGTCGCAATACACCGACAACCGCATCAAATACATCCGTCACCCGCAAAATATCGGTAAAAGCAACAACATGCGCGCGGGTTTTGAAGCAGCAAGAGGGGAATATTTTATTAAATTCGACGACGATGATAAACTTACACCTCAATTCTTAGAACGCACTGCATTTATCTTAGACAACAACCCTTCGGTAGATTTTGTTGGGACAGACCATTGGATAATAAACATCAACAACGAGCGCGACGAAGCCCAAACCAAATATAACTCCCGCATTTGGGGAAGAACTGCCTTAAGAGAAGGAATAGTAGAAAACCTTCTCGAAGTTGTCTTTGTTCAACAGAGCTTTCAAATAGGCGCCACATTATTTCGGCGCCGAGTGTTAACAGAAATGGGTTTCATGCAACCCAACTGGCAGAACTGCGAAGACAACGACCTATTTGTACGGTTAGCATCATCAGGAAAACAAGGGTATTATCTACCTCAACTACTAATGGAATACCGCTGCCACGCCGAACAGCAAAGCAAAGACCGCGCGATTCGTTATCTATCAGATAAAATACAGTATTTGGAAAACTACAAATTTGAATCAGAGAAATTAGAGCGTATTCGTAGAGGGCGCCTGACTGAAACACAGTTATTGTTGGGACTAAGATTGATAGAAAAAGGTGAGACGCAGCAAGGAAGGGAGTTAGTCTTGGCAGGTAAAGCTCACTCACCGACTAAAGCGTGGACAGGTTTGGGTTTGTCGCTGCTACCTGTGGGAATGCGTCCAATGGCGTTTGATGTGGTGCGAAAAGTGGCAACGGATTCTAAACGGATGTAACGGATGGTTTATTTGTTTTTGTTGGCGCCTTTAATTCAGTGCCTTTAATATGGATTGATTTTTATCCTTTACATACGTCATTATATTATATCTTGTAGAGACGCGATTAATCGCGTCTCTACAGCGCAAAAAAGTCTGGAAAATTCAACAAATACGGCAACCGCCCTGTTTCGAGATACTCTTAAACGCTTCTTTATCGAAAGGAATTTTTATGTCCTTAAAACCAAATAAGCCATTATATAGTAAATGACTTTAACTGGCTGAAGTTGGGATGTTCACCTAGTAACATAATAAAAAATCCCACTATTAGTGATTACTAATATACTCAAAGACTAACTATTATAACATCTTGTACTATATTTTTGCCAACAAGTATTTACATCTTACAGCCAATAATCATTGATTCTTTTACTTAATAAATAACTCTAAATAGTTCGAGGTGCATTCCGGCGAGTAAATTAATGAACGCGAAGCTTGGGGAACAAGCTACATCACCAGAACTTCCTCAAAGTAATACAAGTGGAGTTGAGCGCTCCTAAGTACAAACCTAAAATTTTTCTGATTTACCTAGTGGTCAACTGTCTATAGAGACAAATTCTCGCTAAGATGAGAAGTATGTGTAAATTATTGCTTCTTTAGTTAGAGCATTGTCGAGTTCAGTTTAGGTAAGATTACCCGCATGGAAACAAATGAACTAAAGTTTATCCTCAAGTTACTAGGTTGTAGCGATTATCGGTCTAGCTATGGCGCCAGTATATTTAACTCATTTAAGGGTAAAGACAAAATTTGCCTTTCTTTGGGTCAGCGGGAACTTGTAGACTATACTCGTGAAATTGCTACAGTCTACATTTTACCAGCAGGTCAAGCTTTACTAAATCTTGACCCAAAAGAAGTACCGATAACAGAGAAAGAACGTCAGGTTTTAGAGAAAATTAGTAAAGCTTCTGGGAAAATTAGTCCTGGGAAAATAACTTCGCCAAAAGCCAGTGAGCGGGATGAGATATTAAAAACCTTGAGTGATAGGGGTTTGATTGAAACTGAAGAGAAAATCAAGAGGACAAAAGCAGAAGTATGGCTCACAGAACGCGGTATCGCGTATTTGCGAGATGATTATGTACCCAAAGGCGCCGCTAATATCAGCTTAGACTTACTCAATAATTACCTGCGCTTCATGCGAAAAACTGTACGCGGTCATTCAGAGCAGGTATCTCCACCGGCTGAAAATATTACCAATGTTAGCGATGAAGAAATTTTAGAAATCATCCGGAAATTAGACAAAGAGCTTGGTACTGACAATTATTTGCCAATCTTTCACTTGCGGCAAAAGTTACAGCCACCACTAACGCGCGATGAATTAGATAAAGCACTTTATCGTCTGCAAGCAAGCGACCAGATAGAATTAAGTACTTTGCTAGACCCCACAGGTTACAAACCAGAAGAATTTGACGCTGGAATTACTCAAAATATTGGTGGTCCATTGTTCTTTATTGGTGTCTACTAGCTATATAAATAAAATTTTTTTCAACACCCAACATCAGTAAGTGTCCGCACAATTTTAAACTATGGTATCTATCGACGAAATCATTATGCGCGAGGTTAATCCTTTTGACCTTGTGAATACAGTTATAGGTAATTTTTGGAATGATAATCAGGAATCGGCAACAGTCGTTGAGTCAATTCATCAGGAAGTTATTAATGAGATAGAAGGTTATTTAGACCTTGTTGCGATGGATAATCGTAGTCGTACATTGTTACTAATAGGAGACCAAGGTTCCGGTAAAAGTTATCTTTTAGGTAGACTTAAACGAACTTTTAACCCAAAGGCTTTTTTTGCTTATATTGGTCCTTGGGCTGATAATGATTATATCTGGCGTCATGTTTTGCGCTACACGGTTGATAGTTTAATCCAAATTCCCGAAGGTCAAGAAGAATCTCAATTAATTTTGTGGTTAAAAGGGTTATCAGCTTTTACCAAAGGCAATCTTAAAAAACGTATTTTTAATGATAGTATTTGGCAGGTATTATTAAACGACCGTCAAAAGTTTATCAAACATCTTAAAAACACATATAAATTAGCAGGTATATATAATGCTGATACATTTTTTAGTGTTCTTTATGATTTGACAGATCCAGAACTATATCCTTTAGCTTGCGAGTGGTTAAGAGGAGATGATTTAAGCGAAGAGTCAATGCAAGCTCTTAAAGTCAAATCATGTATTGATACAGAAGATGGTGCCAAAAACATTTTAGCTAATTTTGGTAAAATTTCAAAAGAGACGCAACCAATTGTTATTTGTTTTGATCAAGTTGAAACAACACCTAGTTTTGACTCAAATCCTCAACCAATATTTAATATTAATACTACTATTCACAACGATAATCTGAAAAATTTTCTAGTTATCATTACCATAATTAAAGAACATTGGATGCGTGCGAATAAAATGATTCTTCAAGCAGATAAAGCAAGAATTGAGCGCTTGATTACACTTCGACTTATTAATTTAAATCAAGCAGAAGCAATATGGGCTTATCGCTTACAGTCAATACATCAAAATGCTAGTCCTCAACCAGATACACCAATCTTCCCACTAAACAGGAAATTACTAGAAGATACTTATCGTGGCGGAAAAACTTATCCAAGGCAGGCTATTAATTTAGGAAAACTGGAGTATCAAAAATATAAGATTGAGCTGATAGAAGCTGGCAAAAAACCTACTCTCCCAAGACAACCAGGTGAAAAACAGATCATTGAAGTTGAGCCAGATATCTCTACAAAGCCTACAGGCATTACTGTACCTGACCCTAAAACTCAAGCTGAGTTTGAATTAATTTGGCAAAAGGAACTTAAAAAAACTCAAGGTAGTATTAATAAAGTCACTTTTTTAGCTGCAAATCAATTAATACAGACGTTACAGCTATCATTAGAAGCTTTGCAAATGCAATCTGTTAAGACTAAGTTACTGAGTGGCAAATATGCAAGTTACTCTTTAAGTTATCAACACTATAAGATTGGGAAAATAGGAGTAATTTGGACAGAAGAGGTTAATATGACAAGCTTTTTCAACATTATGAATGCTACTTATAAAGTCATTCAACAAAATCTCTGTCGAAAAGTATATTTGATTAGGATGGCTGGTGTTGGAGATGCAAAGCTTAAAGGTAATCAATTATATCAGCAAATTTTCAAAGGTACTAAAAATATCCACATTAAACCTAATTTACAATCTGTTCATATTCTTGCCACATATCAGACCTTGGTAAACTCTTGTATCAGTCAAGAATTAGATGTTGCTGGTAAGACTATTAATGTATCGGAATTACAATCTTTAATTCGTGAATCGAAAATTCTAGAAAAGTGTACCTTATTACAATATTTAGAACTTGTTCCTAAAGTTGAACCAAAACCAGATAGAAAACCAGATTTAAGACCTGTTCAAGATTTTATGCTAAATCTTGTAACAACTCAAAACTTTATGGGAATTCCAACTTTACTGTCGCAAGCTAGTAGTCAGTTTCCTGATGTTAGCGATAAGGATGTCAAGCTTTTGCTTAATTCATTGTGCGATGATAATCAACTTAAAGTTATGAATCCAAAGGCAAAGCCTGAAGAACAATTAGTTTGTTTAGTTGCTAAATAAATTTGACAATGGGATAACTACTATTAATTCATGGAATATTTAACAGAGAATCAAATAATAATAATAAAGATTAATGAGCTTACTTTTGCTAAAACACTGTGGTTAGATACAGAAGTTGCTGACTGGAGTACTAATTACCCTAGGCTTTCTCTTATACAAGTTTTAATTAACCATACTGACACGGCAAGTCAGTCTGTGTATATTTTAGATGTGTTGGATAAACATGATTTGGCTTCTTACTTTATTCAGAAAATCATGGTTAATCCTCAAATCGAAAAAGTCTTTCATAATGCTAATTTTGATTTAAAGTATCTTGGTGGTAAGTCGGCTCAGAATGTTACTTGTACTCTTAAAATAGCTCAGAAAATTAGTAAAAATGTTTTAGGTACTTCTAATTTACAGTTGAAAACCTTAGCTACTGAGTTATGTAAGTTTTCAGATGTAGATAAAGAAGAGCAAGCAAGCGACTGGGGACGGCGCCCACTTACTCAAAAGCAGCTACAATATGCTGCTATGGATACGGTTTATTTAGCTGCTGTACATCAGGCTTTATTAAAATTTTCTAAGTCTAATATAGTAAATTCTATTTTTGATATGGCACCTTCAAAGAAGTCAGCAGAAAAGCCGCAATCTTTGTCTTCAACACCTACTAAGTTACGAACAGCGTTTGAATGCCCTCGCTTATTTTATTTAAAAGAGCATTTTGGAGGTAATACTTTATTTTTACCAACTGAGAACAATATTGGTATTGGTAAAATTTTTCATGATTTAGCAGATGAGCTTATTAATTTATTAACTAATAAACCAGAATTGACAGAGATATTTAAACCTGTTGCATCAGAGTTAGTTGTAGAGGAAGTAGCTTCTAGTATACAACAGCTTTATTACAATAAAATATTTTATTCTTATTTACAACAGTCAATAAATAAAGATTCTAATCTAGCCCAACCACTATTTAAGGTTTGGCAAGGGTTACAAGGATTAATCCGACACTTTGCAGAACTGCTGGTAATTAATCGACGTTATTGTAATGCTGAAAGTGTTATTAGTGAAACTTTTATTTCTGAAGACCGTAAGTTAGAGCATTACTTCAATTTACCTAATAATTCGCAACAAAGAGTTGCAGGTAGATTTGATTGCTTAGTTTTTAATTTTGAAACTAAGCATTTATGTGTGATTGAATTTAAAACTTATCAACCTGTAGACCCATCAGCGCAATTGGCACAAGTTGCTGTTTATAGTTATATGATGTGGCAAAAGAAAAAGGCGCCTGTTGATTCGGCGGTTTACTGTGTTTTGTCAGAGTTTAAAGAATATCAGTACCCTTGGGAACAGTTAGAGAACACTGTTCATCAGTTAATTCCCTACAAGTTACAACAAATGCAAGAATGGTTAGCTTGGGAACCACCATCACCAAATCCACCCCCAGCTACTACCCAGCCATATTTGTGTAAAATTTGCCCGCAGCAGCAAAAGTGTCAAAGTTATTTTGCTGTTGGTAGCAGTGAATATAAAGATGATCAGAATATAGGAGATGGACAGGATAATAAGGATGAGCAATTTGATGTAATTGGAGAAAGTTTAGTTACTACATTGGAATCTTTTGGTATTGGTGTAGATTTTCAAGGTGTGGCTGTGGCGCCTGCTTTTATTCGCGTGAAGTTAAAGCCTTATCTTGGTGTAAAAGTTAACACATTGCTTAAATTATCTGCGGATTTGCAAGTACAAATGGGTTTAGCAAGTCCACCTTTAATTGCTCCTCAAGCTGGCTATGTCAGTATTGATTTGCCTCGTACACCAAGACAAGTTGCTAAATTTAAAGATTATGTCGAGTCGCAAATTTTACCAGCAAACGCAGCGGTGAAAATTGCAATCGGGGTAGATTTAGAAGGAAAATTGCTAAAAGCTGATTTATCAGACCCTAATACATGTCACTTTTTAGTTGGTGGCACAACTGGCAGTGGCAAGAGTGAATTTTTACGCGCGCTTCTTCTTAGTCTCCTAGTTCGTCATTCTCCACAACATTTGAAAATTGTCCTAGTTGACCCTAAACGTGTGACTTTTCCTGAGTTTGAGGGGATAAAGTGGTTGTACTCTCCAGTTGTTAAAGATGGTGAAACCGCTATCGAATTGATGGAAAGTCTAGTTGGGGAGATGGAAAAACGTTATAAGCTGTTTGAAAAAACAGGATGTAATGATTTAATTAGCTATAACCAGCGTTCTCAAACACCGTTACCGCGTATAGTTTGTATTTTTGACGAATACGCTGATTTTATGGCAGAAAAAGAACTTCGCAAAGCTTTAGAACAAAGTATCAAACGTTTGGGAGCAATGGCAAGAGCTGCTGGAATTCATCTTATTATTGCTACTCAGCGTCCCGAAGCAGGTGTTGTAACTCCAATTATTCGTTCAAATTTACCAGGCAGAGTAGCTTTGAAAACCGCAAGTGAAGCTGACTCGATGATTATTCTTGGTGGAAAACAAAATTCCGCAGCGTACTTATTAGGAAAAGGTGATTTGCTTTACCAAACAGGCGCCTATTTACACCGTTTACAAAGTTTGTTTGCCACAAGTATACAGCTTAACAACTAAGCATACATTATGAAATGATGTGAGACAGCCACGCTTTATCTAGTTCGTTCTTGGTGGTAACGATTTAGCAAACTTTGAATAAGTGTAGAGGATGCTCGAAACGTAGTTTTCTGCAATCGGTTTATAGCATCAGGAAAGTTAATTAAGTCTTGAGTTCCAGCTCTATACAGAATACCTAGTAACCCTGTTACGGTAAGGTTACGTTGAAGCGCTTCAACTCGTGCGTCCATGTCATCAAGAATAATTAAGGTAGCATTAAGGTGGAAGGCGAGCGAAATAGCTTCTTGCTCACCTGCACCAAGTTTATTGGGGAGATCAGGAAGAAGTTTAGTAACAGGTTGAATGTCAAGCCAGGTTGGGTAATCCAATTTTGAACTTGGGTATAAGACCCTTCTGCAAGCAGTTCTGTGCGAACAGCGTTGGGAATAAGAATATTGTTGAAAAGTTGGGGCAGTATTTCAACGTGATTAATCAGGATTAGGTAGCACAGAGGTGAGGTATCACAAACAACGGTCATAATTGAGCAAGGGCTTGGTTTATTGATTGCAGGTCTTGGTCGAGGTCTGTTTCGGTATAAGGTAGGTAGGCTTCATGGGCTTTAAGGAAGGCATCGGTTGCTAGTCGTCCGGGAAGGTTGAGAATACGCTGTACTTCGGCAGTAGAAAGTTGACGACTGCGGTAAGCATCAACAACCAGGGATTCAAGCGCGCGTCTCGATAGTTGCTCAGGGTTATCAGCGAGTTGGTAAACGATATCGTCAGGAATGGTGAGAGTAATTAGCATATTTTTTGTAAATATATTTAATAATTGGATTATAAATAAGCTTACTATATCAAAAATCCATAAATTCATCAGCCAGGATTGCTTTTTGTTTCTTTAATTTGACGATACTCTGCTTCTACTTCCGTATCTAGCTCACGTCGATCAGCTTCAATAAATGCCAGCATGTCATCAAACTGAGGGTCATCTTGGAATATTCCAGCCCGTTTTAGCAAAGGATGTTCAGAATCAATATCAATTTCAATAATTTCGGTTCTATCGTACATAGCGTGCTAAATTTTAATTAAAATCTATAAATATGCATGATTTACAAGGCTTACAGACGCTTTTATTTTTAATTTTGGACAAGAATACCGTTCTGAAGGTAATAATAGCTGTAAGATAAGCCCAGCAAGCTTTTTAAGGTTATTTTTCCCTAAATTAGCACGCTAAGTACGCAAGAGCCGTTTTGCTCAAATGCTTATGTGGTAAAGTTTCTAAAAAACTTTGTGATTTACTGAATATAAATTAATTACTAAAAATAAAACTAACCATCTTGTGGGATGGGCATCCTTGCCCGTCCTATATAAACAGGCGCCAATCTTAACCTCCTCTTACTCCTTTTTGCTCATAAATAACCATTGCTTCCATTAAAACTTAAGAGCGAAAATAACAGCTTAAATCTGCTAAATTTCTTAAATTTACCTTGCGATTTATTATATTTGATAACTCATCCTCCATTTTAAAAATAGCTAAACCTGGAGTTTTTCCTGGTTGAAATTCTACTAAAACATCTACATCACTTTCTCTAGTAAAATCATCTCTTAATACAGAACCAAATAAAGAAAGCTTGTGAATTGAGTAACGTTGACAAAATTGTTTAATTTTTTCGTAAGATAAATTAATAGGAAGAGTTTTTTGTTTCATGGTTACAATCTTAATAATTTTATTTCCATACAGGACTTGAGTTTAACTGAGTAATCGTGCGTCACCAAGTCTTATAATACCATTTGGAAGAATAAGTTATAATACCGAATTTTTAAGCACAATTACTCATTGACGTAACGAGTTTGAGCTTAACTTGACACTAATGGCATCGCAAGCCCCGTCCCATCCAAATATTTAGGCGCCAATCTTAAGCTCTTCTTACTCTTCTCTCTGTGTACTCTGTGTCTAATAAGGTAATTATCTTTACCTGAAAATGACTAGTGGGTTGTTTGTTTGAATGTTTATGGCGGGCAAGGATGCCCGCTCCACAAGAGATGTTGCTCCACAAGAAGGAAATGTTAGTTTAGAAAATCTCTTTTTTATTGGCTCTGTTAGTTATTCTTCGCTGGTATAATTTTGACTGCTTGAAATTGTGAGGGGTATGGGGAGGTGAGTTAATAGGTACTAATATATATGTTGGGTTCCGCAAAGTCTCCACCCAACCTACAATGTGAATGCGTTATTGGAAGGGTTGACCTATGGGATATGTAATTGCAACTGCGAATATGAAGGGTGGTGTGGGTAAAACGACGCTGACTGTCAATTTGGCGACGTGTTTGGCGAAAAATCATGGTAAACGGGTGTTAGTACTTGATTTGGATACGCAAATTAGCGCTACTCTTAGTTTAATGTCTCCTGTTGAGTTTGCTAATCGTCGTAAACAGGGTAAAACGTTTCGATATCTTATCGACCAAATTATGACCCCTAGTGAGGCGCCGAGTCATACTATCCATGATGTAATTCAAAAGCAGGTTTGTAATGTATCTGGTTTGGACATGATACCGGGTGACATTGACTTGTACGACGAGTTTGTAGTGTCGGAACTGTTGCACCAGCAAGCGGTAACTTTGGGTGAGAAGGATTTTGAGACAATTTGGAATCGTTTTGAGCGGGTTCTGCTCAATAAAATATTGGAACCTGTACGCAATGAGTACGATTTTATTATTTTCGATTGCGCTCCCGGTTATACTTTATTGACACGCAGCGCGTTGGCAACGAGCAACTACTATATATTACCTGCAAAACCGGAGCCATTATCCATAGTTGGGATTCAACTTCTAGAAAGACGTATTGCCCAGCTAAAAGATAGTCACGAGCAGGAAGCTAAGATTGATATTCAAATGCTGGGGATTATATTTACCATGTACAGCGGTAATTTGCTTAGTGGTAGGTATTATAAGCAGGTGATGAACCGTGTACATCAGGACTTTGGCGATAGCAAGGTGTTTAAAAACCAAGTGCCTATGGATATGAACGTGGCAAAAGCTGTTGATAGTTTTATGCCTGTGGTTTTAAATAATCCCCAGTCTCCTGGTTCTAAATCTTTTGTGCAATTAACACAGGAGTTGTTAGCAAAATTGTGATGCGCGAGGAGGTTTTGGCTGGCGCCAGTCAAAACCATCTCTGAAATAAGCTAACCTCAAAAAAGCACTATTGAACGCTTTCCAACATGCAGGGAAGACTTTGAAATTAAATGGACATTTAAAGAAGCTCAAGATAAGTTATCTCACCGGAATGCAACAACGTATTAATACTTGATTTTTGTACTAACCTTTCTATTTACGTAACCTTTGTTCACGTAGAAGCGTATCACACCACGCTGCGTTGTCAAGTTTGAGAGGTGGTACTGGTTCAAGATTATAATTAATTCTTAAATAATATCTAGCACGGTTATATATACTGTTTAATAGAGATTGTATATCTAAAATTGGTTCTATATCTTCTGATTGTAAAGGTAGGTGAAATGAGGGTATTGGCTGTTGAACAGAAAAGGTGTATAGTTTCGCTTTGGGACGAATATCGCTTCTGCTGACAACTATGTAATAATCGCTTATAGCTACTTCTCCTAAAATAGACATTGGTTTGCCACTTCTTAATAAATCAATTTCTATTAAATGAGAAAGACTAGCTAATACTTTTTTCCTTTTGCTTTCGTAGGCTTTTCTACCTTCTCCAGCTTTTTTGTTTTTCGGAGATATAACTTCAATTGTTGTGACCACAAAACTAGTTTCTATTTCTCGTATTTCTAAGTAACTTTCTGTAACATTTTCTGGCATTGGTATCATTACTGTTATACCTTCTGATGTAGAAAGGTGTGTTGTAGATGAATGCTGCGGCGCCAGTTGTTTAGAGAAAACAGAAACATCAGGTATCCCAACAGATATAGAATCTGAGTCATCACTTAAATAAGTACGTTGTTCAATGGCAACTTGATATTGCTGTGGGATATTTACTTCAATTGCGTCTGCTATCGCTGTAATTAATCTATGATGTAACTCTGCCCAAAATACAGGGTTCTCTAAATATGGATTCATTCCTGGAAACGGATTATTCATTTTTGGAGCGTCCAAAAAAAACTACTCTTAAATTTTAATCATTTTGTGCATCGGAAAGTATTTGCTTCTTAAGGTGGTGCTAAATTCTTTCGTTTGAGAGATTCGGCGCGTGTGTGAACAGCCATATATTGAGTCTATGGATATATAATATTAGGTTGTGTTATTATGATGCTTTTTATACAGAATTGGCAGTTTTTGGCTTGCGGTGGTATGGTTGTTGGGTCTGTGTTTATGGGCTTGAAAGCTGCTATTTCTCAAAATAAGCCTGGTATCAAATATTCTTTCGTTTGCTTTATGATTGCTGTTACGTCGGCTGCTTTGCTGCAAACGGGTTTATAGTTGAAGTTTATTATATATTAATATTTGGCACAGGCAGGGATGCCTGTTCCACAAGAGGTGGGAATTTTATGGGTTAAAACTACGGCTAATCAGTCAAGTTGGTGTAATATGGAATAGGTTTTTTATATTTACACTGCTATATATAATGCGGATTGCGCGCGATATAACCGAGTTAATTGGCCGGACTCCTTTAGTCCAACTCAATAAAATTCCTCAATCTTCTGGGTGTGTTGCTCAAGTTGTGATGAAGTTGGAGGGTATGAATCCTTCTGCTTCTGTGAAAGACCGCATCGGCACCAGTATGATAAGGGCAGCGGAGAAAGCTGGGTTGATTAAACCGGGTAAAACGGTGTTGGTTGAACCGACTTCGGGTAATACGGGTATTGCTTTAGCGATGATAGCTGCTGCTAAAGGTTATCGTTTGATTTTGACGATGCCTGATACGATGAGCATTGAGCGTCAGTTGATTTTGAAAGCTTATGGTGCTGAAGTTGAATTGACTCCTGGTATTAAGGGTATGCAGGGAGCTATTTGTCGCGCGAAAGAAATAGTCAGCACTGTTAAGAATACTTATATGCTGCAACAATTTAATAACCCTGCCAATGCCCAAACTCACAAAGATACTACTGCCGAAGAAATTTGGAGTGATACCGACGGTCTTGTTGATATGATTGTCGCGGGTGTTGGAACAGGAGGTACAATTACTGGGGTGGCACAAGTTATAAAAAAGCGTAAACCTGATTTTAAAGTCGTTGCTGTTGAACCTGCTAATAGTTCTGTACTTAGTGGAGGTAAACCAGGGTCTCATAAAATCCAGGGTATCGGCGCCGGTTTTATTCCTCCTGTTCTCCAATTACAATTAATTGACGAAGTGTTCCAAGTCTCTGATGATGATGCTATCACTTACGGTCGGCGCCTAGCATCCCAAGAAGGTATTTTATCAGGTATTTCAACGGGTGCAGCTTTGTATGCTGCTGTGCAAATTGCCAAAAGACCCGAAAACGCTGGACGCTTAATTGTTGTAATTCAACCTAGTTTCGGTGAACGCTATCTTAGTACACCTCTATATAAAGATTTGGGACTGCAAGAATTAATCGAAAATTTAACTGGGATAAGTTGATGCAGTTGTGAAATAAAAACCATGCAGTGGTAGAATATATTTACACAATCTACTTCTATCCGGGCGGATTTGTGTGGTATTAGTATTAAAGTATTAAATTATTTGGAATTTGTAGCAGACGTTACACCAAAATTTAGCGTATAACCTTTAGAAAAGTACTGACATGGCGATTTTAAAGCTTAGTAACGGCGAAATCATCAGCAAAGAGAGCGAAATTGTTGAGATTTTAGCTTCTTTGCAAATAGAACTCAATCACCACAATTTTGACAAGTCAACTGAATTAACATATTATTCTGACCTGTTGAAGCAAGATGTTCTCAGCTATCGAGAAAAAGACTATATTTCACAGTCGTATCAGGAAGAACTTGATTTGATTAAGCAGCAGGGTGACTATTTCTGTTATGACCTGTTTGTGCTGCATCCGGGTTCACCAACTTTATATACGCATAATAAAACATACAGCCGCTATCATACACATGCAGATGCAGAAGCGCTGTATGTTTTATCTGGTGAAGGGGTTTTTGGTTTTGTGCTGCCAGATGGTAATCAAGTTCAGGTGTTACTACAAGCACACGACTTCATACATATACCTTCTAATAGCGAACATTGGTTTAGTTTAAATGCATCTTTGAATATCAAAGCTGTTCGGTTCTTCTCTAGCGCGCGTGGTTGGATGCCAGAGTATACTAACACCGAGGTAGAAATTTCTTAGCTTGGAACGAGTTGAGTTAAATACTGAGGTTATCTAGGGAGAGAGTATTTTCTCTGCGGAAGTAAGAGGAAGATTGAAATCCCAAGGTTTTGCAAGATTCAGCACACTGACGGCAAATGGTCGCACAGTTTTTGATTTTAGGGTCGTTGCTCATGTCGCATAACATCGCTGTACTGAGACACATTTCAGCACAAAGTTGACATGTACGTCCCATAAATTCTGAACCATCTGTGATTAAATTGACGCACATCATGCACATCTCAGCACAGTCACGCATCATACACACCAAATTCATATCGATGGTATTGTCAAGCGTTTTGCAATAGTTAATGGTATCAAGGCAAGTGTCTTGACACTCAATACATACTTGCTTACAAGCTTCAATTTCGGTGAGTACTGTTTCTTTCGTCATCATCATGGTTTTATTCCCCTGCACAAAACGGCTCGTCAAATAGCTTATATTTAGTACGTTAAAACTTTGTATCTGATAAATCAATATGCCTCAAAGGTTCTAAATTTTGAACTTTTGTAAATACAGTTGAAAAGTAGGGATTGATTTTACATACAACTTTTTTAACAATTCAGGATTAATGAAGGTCAAACCTAGGTAATTCTGTTCTTTTAGACCTTATCGCGATTTGATTTGATGGTCGAAATGAGTATTTAAACTTATAAAGGTATTTTTTTAACTTTGAGAACCTACGGTTGCCAACTTCACATTATTGTCATGAAATCTTGATATTTAGTTTTTACCACAGAGAGAACTTGGCGGTGTCGGTTTCCGTCCCCGAAGTTTTGTGCGGGGAAACCCCGACACACAAACTTCTCTTCGCCAAAGTTCGGTGGACACAGAGCAACAGAGGAAGAGTTATTCAATTTGGTTATGCACGATAGGAAAACTCGTAACAAAGTAATTAGAGTCGCTTTAACTTTAGTGCTGGTGGGGATAATTTTCTTCCCTTTTGCTTTTGTTCAAGCTGGAGAGAGGGGAGTACGAATGTATTTTGGCAGAGTTGAAGATGAAGTTCTTTCGGAAGGTATTCACTGGATCATTCCGTTGGTGAATACGGTTAAAAATTTGAGTGTTCGAGTTGAAAAGCAGGAAATATCCGCTGAAGCATCTTCAAAAGATTTACAGGAGGTTTATGCTGATGTTGCTTTGAACTGGCACATTGTACCAGAAGAGGTAAATATTATCTATCAGCAGATAGGTGATGAAATGCAGGTAATAGATAAAATTATCAATCCTGCGGTTGAAGAGGTATTAAAAGCGGTAATGGCACAGTATACTGCGGAGGAGATAATTACTAAACGTAGTGAGGTGAAGGGTGGGGTTGATAAGCTATTGACGGCGAGGCTAGCTAGTTATCACATTTATGTTGATGATATTTCGCTCGTCCACGTTCGTTTTTCGGATCGATTTATGGATGCTGTTGAAGCGAAACAGGTTGCTGAACAAGATGCAAAACGCGCGGACTTTGTTGCACTTAAGGCAATTAAGGAAGCGGAAGCGAAGGTGAATTTGGCTAAAGGTGAAGCGGAAGCACAAAGGTTGATAAAAGAAAATTTAACTCCAGACCTTATTCGGAAGCAAACAGTGGATAAGTGGAATGGGCAATTACCTAAAATTGTTAATGGTGCAGATTTGAAGTTTGATGTTAGTAAGTTTGTGGAGTAAATTGGCAACGGATGTAACGGATGTAACGGATAATGTTGTAGGGTGCGTGAAAGCTATTACAATTTATAAATGAAACGAAATATTTAAGTGCTTTCACGCACCATCAATCTTCCCATAATTAGTCATGGTTAATGAAAGACAAAATTACAATCAAGATAAAGAAAGCGTCAAAGGTACTTCAGGCTGTAGAAAAAGCACAAAAACTGCAAGATGACCGAATTAAGTTTGGCTTAGATCATATAACCCTTTACGTGGAAGACGTAGAGGGAGATCGGCTAGATACGTGGGATGATGAAAAAATGTGTCGGTAGTGGTCTGTGTCATTAATTCTGGGGTGTAGGCGCCAATATCTCATTCTCTTAACTCTTAATCTTTGTGTTCTTTGTGTCTTTGTGGTTAATCCTCTTACACCCCAAAACTATTGACACGAACCAGTAGTGGTTCATGTCAATAGTTTTGGTAAGTTGCGGATAGTCAGATCCCCGACTTCGTAAAAGTTGTCGGGAATCTTGCCAGGTGGGATTTTAGTATTAAAAGCTTAATACTTCGAGGGTATCGAGAATGTATCTAGCCGCATCAACAAAAATTTCATCTATTTCTTGAAATTTATCAGGGTGAATCACAGATTTTAAACGTTCAAAGGCTACTATATCATCAATCCCATCACCACCAAAACCAGCTTCTAAAACATTTATGTATTTAGGCTCAACACCTAACCAATTAGCAGAGTCTTGCAAGTACTTTCTTTCCTCAATTGATATTTCACCATCTACAGCAGACATTTCATAGCAAAAACTCATCATCAATATCTTTTCCGGTTCTGATAAAGATGCTGTGAGTTTTGACAATTCTTGCGGCTGTTGATAAATATCACTTTGGGGTACTTTTTCCAGTAAAACCTCTATTAATTCACGGACACTATTATTTTTTGGGGGAATCAGACGCTTAATCGTTTTTGCCAGTAATTGCTTCTCTGCCTCTTGCTGCATACCATCGGCAATGATAACTCCCCAAGTAATAGTAAGTAAAGATGATAAGAAAAGCACAATGGTATTAATATCCGTTTTAGAGAGTTTTTTATCTGTAATGCGTGATAATAGTTCTACAGATTCTAAACTCACGAATCGCAAACCCAAATAATCAAAATTTTTGGGATTAATTAAATTTTGCAACTCTTTCCATGTTGCAACATCTGGAATATACTTACTGCTATACCAAGTTTCTAAAACTTCCGTATATTGGGGAGGAATTTTCAGTGTATTTGCTGTTGCTCTTAGATATTCTCTTTCACTCATCGCTATTTCCCCATCTACGGCTGACATTTCATAAGAAAAACTAATCAGTAAAGTTTTTTCTTCTATAGAGAGTGATTTCGTCAGCTTCAACCATTCAGATGGGTTTCTATATACCGGGTTTTCTCGGATGCCTTTAGTCAAAAGTTGGATTAATACAGGTACATCACCTTTTCGAGGAACCAACTGTTCAATGGTTTTTTCTAACAACTGTGTTTCAGATTCAGTAACAATACCATCAGCAAACATCACACCAAGAGTCATAGTGACTAATGCCGATAAAAAAATGACGCTCTTGTTTACATCCGTTTGATTCAGCCTGCGTCCTGTTAGATGGGATAGCAATTCGACTGCTTCAGATTCAACTAATACTGTGTTCATAACTCAAACTACCTTTCGTATGAATAAGAAAAATCAAGTACTCAGCCCTAATTTCCTGCTCAAAGCTAACCAGCCTTTACTTTTAGACGACCCTTCCATTGTTTGGATAATTGAATCAGGAGTTGTAGGGCTATTTGCGGTTGCAATCCAAGACGGCATTCCAGTAAGTGAACGTCGTTATCTATTTAGTGCAAGTCCTGGAGAGGCATTATTTGGCTTCGATCTGGCTGAGGTTAACTCGATAGTTACATCAACTGACGACAGCAACCATCCCAAAATATACGGAATTTTAGCAGTACCTCTAGAAGAAAGCACTGTAAGTAAAATTACGCAAGATATCTTTGAAGGCTCGGTTATTGATAGTCAAAGTCTGTTGATAGCGAAACCTGTAAGCAAGAAATTAATCGTTTCAGCAGAAAAATGGATAGAAAAGTTTTCTATTTTCCCTGGTGTAGTCAACCCTGCAACAATTCTAGATAATTCAATTTTATATACTTGGGAGATTCTCTCAGAAAAGGTGGTACATCTATACAGAGATTTTCTACGACACCTTTACCAATTGGAACAACAAGAATACGAAGAGCAACTTACCCAATTTGAAGCTAGAGAAAAACTCAATCTTAAGGTAACAACTGGGGCATTGGGAGAACTTGCCTCCATCCTTAAACCCAAGTCTAAAACTCTTTTGGAGGAGGATACAAGCTTACTAATGGCGGCTGGCGCCGTAGGAAGAGCATTAGGAATTATGATTCGACCTCCTGGTAAATCAGAAGATTTAAATCGTGTAAAAGAACCAGTTGAAGCAATTGCACGAGCATCCGGGGTTCGTATGCGTCGGGTTATTCTCACACCTAATTGGTGGAAACAAGATTCTGGACCATTGCTAGCTTATGCTAATAGCGATAAATGTCCTGTAGCACTTCTTCCAATAGGTAGTAATCAATATGAAATATTCGACCCTGCCACTCGCAAACGAACTTCTGCAGCGAAGTTTTTAAAAAAAAATGAATTAGACCCAGTTGCTTATATGTTTTATCGGTCTTTACCCGATCAAAATTTGAAGGCGATAGATTTACTGAAATTTGCCTTAGCCGGTCGTGGCAAGGACATTATGGTCTTGTTTTTAGCAGGGGTTGTTGGTAGCTTACTGGGTATGATAACTCCTCAAGCCACAAGTATCCTAATAGATAAGGCTATACCTGATGCAGACAGAGGATTTGTACTGCAAGTAGGTATTGGCTTACTGGCAGCTAGTTTTGGCACTGCAATATTTCAACTTACACAAAGTTTTGCATCATTAAGATTAGAAAGTAATTCTGACGCTGATACACAAGCTGCTGTATGGGATAGATTATTAAACTTGCCAATGTCGTTTTTTCGCGAATACTCGATAGGGGATTTGCAATCGAGAGTTTCAGCGATTTCAAAGATGCGTCAGCAACTAAGTAGTAGTACTTTGCTAACCCTCTTCACCAGCCTGTTTTCGTTACTGAATTTGGGTTTACTGTTCGTTTATAGTTCCAAATTAGCCTTAGTCGCAGTAGGTGTAGGTATAGCTGTGATGGCAGTTACGATTATCTGCGGCACCCTTACCCGTCGAACTATGCGTCCTTTGGAAGATATACAGGGAGAAATCTCCGGTTTGATGGTGCAACTAATCGGTAGTGTTTCTAAACTTAGAATCGCAGGTGCGGAAAATCGTGCTTTTGCTCACTGGGCTAAAAAGTATAGTAAACAACTGAAGCTCATGTTGAGTACACAGTTGATTGAAGACTTAGTTGCAGTATTTAACATAATGGTGCCTGTTGCATCTTCCATGATAATTTTTGCTTTATCAGCTAAAATTATGGCGGATTCAATGCAACCAGATGCAGCGAAGGATGTAGAAAAGTTAACAGCTGGAAGTTTTCTTGCTTTTAATGCAGCTTTTGGGATATTTGTCACGGGTATTACTAATTTAAGTAATACCTTGATTCGGATTTTAGAAGTAGTGGTTTTATGGGAGCGTGCAAAACCGATTCTTCAAGCGACACCCGAAATTAATTTACAAAAAGCTAATCCTGGTAAACTGACTGGCAAAATCGAGTTAGAACACGTGTCTTTCCGCTATCGTGCTGATGGTCCTTTGAATCTAGATGATGTTTGTATCAAAGCCGAACCAGGGGAATTTATTGCTTTTGTTGGACCTAGCGGTAGCGGTAAATCCACCACCATTCGCTTACTATTAGGATTTGATACACCAGAAGTAGGAACTGTTTATTATGACGGTCAAGATTTATCAGGACTAGATATATCCGCTGTACGGCGCCAACTTGGTGTAGTATTGCAAAATGGGCGGATTAATAGCGCTTCAATATTTGATAATATTTCAGGTGGCGCCCTAGTTACAATGGATGAAGCTTGGGAAGCCGCGCGTATGGCAGGGTTTGCTGAAGATATTGAGGCAATGCCAATGGGGATGCATACAGTAATATCAGAAGGTGGTACTAACCTATCTGGAGGACAACGCCAACGCATGTTAATTGCCCGTTCCTTGGTGTTGAAACCAAAAATTTTGATTTTTGATGAAGCGACTAGTGCATTAGATAATCGTACTCAGGCAATAGTCAGTGAAAGTTTGGAACGGTTGCGGGTGACACGAATAGTAATTGCCCATCGTCTCAGTACCATTCGCAACGCTGACCATATTTATGTAATTGAAGCAGGTAGAGTAGTACAGCAAGGAAGTTTCGATGAACTTGCACAACAAGAAGGGCTATTTGCGAAACTAATGGCTAGACAAATTGCTTAAGTCAAAAAATTATCCGTGTAAAGACGCGATAGGAAGCGTCTTTACATCTGTGGTTAGAGTAATAGCCAAGAACGTTAGTTTTAATATGAAGAAGTAGATAGCAAAAAGTAGTTTATCTACTTTTTATAAATTATGGACATTAGATACAGATGGAAAAACGGCGCCGCACCAAGTCGCGACCAAGCAGCGCACGATAAAAGTTTATTAGATGAGAGTCAATTTAGTCACGAAGAAGATAGAAAAATAGCTGAAGAGACAGCGAGAAAGAAGTTAGGTGTGCCTTTAATTACACCTGATGAAGAACGTCCAGTTCTTCCTAAATAAAATTTGTAAGTAAATGCCTTGTGTATGTTGGGTTGCGCTTTGCTTTACCCAACCTACCTACTAAATGTTTGTTGACGCTGTATTCAGGGAATAATAAAGCAAAATAAACTTATACACCTGTCTACATATGGACTTTTTTGAAATAATTTTAATATTAGGTCATTTTATTGGTTTCATAGATGGTAACAATGTTCAGGTTAAAGATGATGCTGGTAAACTTGTAACGGTCAAGCTTGCATGTATTAATGTACCTGAAACAAATGGAAGGGCAACCTTAAAGAAAATACTGGCGCCAAATACTCCCTTAGTTGTCAAAACTACAGAATCTGTACAAAATGGTAGTATATTTGGCGAGGTGTTTGTAGATAATAAGTCTGTAAATCTTCGTATGGTAGAAGAAGGCGCCGCAGTTGTTGAGCGAAGGACTTTAAATAATTGTTTTGAAAGCAGGAGTCAATATTTAATTGCTGAGGCCACTGCTAAGAATAAACGTTTAGGGTTGTGGAGACAATCAAAAGTGTATTCTTTGCGTGGAAAGCTAATTTATAAAGAAATTCCTGCGGTTATGTCACAAGAAGCTTATTTGGGTGAAGAGTTTTTTCTAATTACTGATTCTCGCTCAGGTAGTAAAATAGTATTACGTCCGTCTGAGCAAGTTTCTCGTAGACAGTTGCAATCATTTCATAATCGACAAGTGGAAATAAAAGTTATGTTTGTTGAGGGTACTCGTCCTTCTGCTCAAGGAAGTAGTGCTTGTCCTATTGATGTTAATGGTAAGTGTGTAACCCAGGGTAAAGGCTATCGGGTTTTATCTATTAAACCTTTGTAGCACAGGCAGGATGCCTGTGCTACATGATGTTATATTACGCGCGCAGGAAGCGGAAGAATACATATATTGCAGAAGTTATGAGTTGTAGTACCATTACTGGTATACCATAGTGTAAGAACGTTTTGAATGAAATACGGCGCCCATGTTGTTCGGATACACCTGCTGCGACTATATTCGATGATGCTCCTACTAATGTACCGTTGCCTCCTAATGTGGCGCCAAACATCATCGCATTAGTAAATACAAGCAACAATGCGCCTAATAAAGTTGCAATTGTCAAGTGTACCCACTCAGTCATAATAAAAAAAATAACGCACAAAAATGTGGTAATGCTAATCAACGTTTGCCAATTCTCCATCTAATACCCCTAATAAATACTAAATCTATGACAATACTACTCGGTTAAGAAAATAATCCCCCCAACCCCCCTTAATAAGGCAGGGCTGTTTCATTCCCTCTCAAATCGGATTTGTCAAGATGGTTAGC
>NZ_JBXXZH010000046.1:0-46760 GCF_059640475.1 Calothrix sp. CBUCES-K 9914 | reverse complement strand
TTCCCTCAAACTCTGATTCTGAATGTAATCGTTCAAAGGTTAATTCCAGCTAATATATGAGCGTTCAGGAGGCGCCAAATAGTAGCCATAGAGAACGTTGAATTATTGTGTCTTCAATTATGTCTCTTTCTTCAAAGCAGCGATAGACTAGAAAAGTAAAGAAATGTAAATTATAAAATTTAAACTGACGTGGAAACCATCAGACTGGGGCAAAATGGTCCAGCAGTAACTCCCCTCTGTATAGGTACTTGGGCTTGGGGTGATAAGCTGTTTTGGAATTACGGCAGCAACTACGGTGCTGACGAACTTGAAAGTGCGTTTAAAGCAGCGTTGAATGCAGGTGTAACGTTCTTTGATACCGCAGAGGTATACGGTACAGGGTTATCAGAGAAATTCTTGGGACGATTTCTCAAGCAAGCCGATAGAGGTGTACAAATTGCTACCAAGTATGGTCCAATGCCGTGGCGTTTGAACGGTCAAGCGGTTGCTGATGCTTTAACAGCGAGTTTAAAGCGTCTACAGTTGGAACGGGTTGATTTATACCAAGTGCATTGGCCTTTTGCCTTTTTAATGAGCCAGCATACACTAATGAATGCGCTTGCAGACGAAGTGCAGAAAGGAAGAATTGCAGCAGTTGGTGTCAGTAATTACTCAAAGGAGCAAATGCGTGAAGCGTACCAATTACTTGCTAAACGTGGTGTACCTTTGGCTGTAAACCAAGTTAGCTACTCATTAATTACTCGACAAGTGGAAAGTAAGGGTATTACAGATGCCGCTCGTGAATTAGGTGTAACAATTTTGGCTTATAGTCCGTTAGCGCAAGGTCTGCTTACAGGTAAATATGGAGTTTCGGGTGGCACCACTCCAACGGGTGCAAGAAAAGCAGACCCAAGATTTAAAGAACAAGGTTTACAAAAAATTGAGCCTGTGCTAGCTGTATTACGTCAATTAGCGGAAAAATATGATCGTACACCTGCACAAGTAGCCTTAAACTGGTTAATTTGTCAAGGTAACGTAATTCCTATTGCAGGCGCCAAAACTGCTGAACAGGTAGTACAGAATGCTGGCGCCCTCGGTTGGCGACTAAGTGACGATGAAATTGGAGAGTTAGAAGAACTAACTCGTCAATGGAAGTAAAAAGTAGGGTGCGTGACGCTACGAAAATATTTCAACGTAGTTATAAGACTTGTAGCGTCACGCACCGACAAGAGCGTTGTGACAGAAAAAATTGGTGCGTGACGCTAGATGATTTTTGCTTCGTTGCAGTGTTGTAATAGACAGAAAAAATTGGTGCGTGACGCTAGATGATTTTTGCTTCGTTGCAGTGTTGTAATAGCGTCACGCACCCTACGTTAATTCATTAAGGTTTGCATCAAGGGTTTATCTTCGTCTAATTTACCGCTTCGCAACCACTCTGCCATATCGTAAGGCGCCTTAGCTATTTCGAGTTTATTACGTAGTTCGTTTCCTTCGAGAACTTCGCGTTCTAATAACTCTTGTGCTGTATTCTCTAATAATTCACGGTTTTCTTTAAGAATACTTAAGGCGATGTGGTGAGCATTGTCAACAATCATTTTAACTTCGCGGTCGATTTGCTCTGCTACCACTGGACTAATTTGGCGCCGTGAGTTGGGGTATCCTTCGATAAACTGCTGCTGCATTTTCTCGAACGCTACTGGACCAAGTTGATCACTCATACCGTATAAAGTCACGTAACGTTCTGCAAGTTCGGTGGCTTTTTGAATGTCGTCACTGGCGCCAGTGGAAACTTTTCCAAATACGGTTTCTTCTGCTGAACGTCCACCTAAAAGGGTAGCTATTCTGCCGCGAATCTCGTCTTCTATCATTAAAAAGCGGTCTTCTTCAGGCATTTGGATTGTGTATCCTAAAGCACCTACACCACGAGGAACAATTGAGATTTTTTCTACTTTACCAGCTCCGGGCATTAAGGCGCCGATAATAGCGTGACCAACTTCATGATAAGCAACGGTCTTTTTCTCGGTTTCGTTAAGAACACGCGAACGTTTTTCTAAACCAGCAACTACCCGTTCAATAGCTTCGTTGAAGTCAGCCATTTTTACAGCTTCGCGGTTGTTACGTGCTGCCATTAATGCGGCTTCGTTGACTAAGTTTGCTAGGTCAGCGCCAGCAAAACCAGGTGTTCTTGTACCAATAACTGCTAAGTCAACATCTTGGTCTAATTTCACGTTACGGGCGTGAACTTTAAGAATTGCTTCCCGACCAATTTTATCAGGACGGTCTACAACAACTTGACGGTCAAAACGTCCCGGACGACGTAACGCTGGGTCAAGAACTTCAGGACGGTTAGTAGCAGCGATAATAATTACACCTGTGTTAGCGTCAAACCCATCCATTTCTGTAAGTAGCTGGTTTAAGGTTTGTTCGCGTTCGTCGTTTCCACCATAGAAACCACCACTTCCTGCTCGTGATTTTCCTAAAGCGTCTAACTCGTCTATAAATACGATACAGGGAGCTTGTTGTTTGGCTTGCTCAAATAAATCACGTACACGTGCGGCGCCAACACCAACGAATAATTCGATAAACTCGGAACCGGAGATGCTAAAGAAAGGTACACCTGCTTCTCCAGCAATAGCTTTCGCTAACATAGTTTTACCAGTTCCTGGGGGGCCAACAAGTAAGGCACCTTTAGGAATTTTCGCACCCAAACGAGTATATTTATCAGCGTTTTTGAGGAAGTCTACAACTTCTTCTAATTCAGCTTTGGCTTCTTCAATACCCGCTACATCACTAAATTTTACGCCTGTGCTGCCTTCAGAGTAAATACGCGCTTTGCTTTTACCAACTGTTAAAGCAGCAGGTCCACCACCTTGACGGTTAAGGAAGAAACCCCAAATACCAACAAATATTAACGGTGGTAAAACCCAGCTTAACAAAGTGCCTATCCAACCATTTTGGTCTGGAGGAGGCGCCGCAAATTCAACTTTGTTATCGCGTAGAATCTTTGGTAAGTCGAGGTCAATAGCTACAGGTGTAGTTTGAAAAACCTGGTCTACTTCCTTACCTTCAGGAGTTTGAGTTTTGATCGAATATTGAATTCGGTCTTGACCTACAATTGCCTTATCTACCTTACCTGCTTGTACCTGCACGATAAAGTCACTGTAAGGAATTTGCGGTAACTTTGGTCCAAAGAAGCTAGGAACGATTAAGTTCAGCACTAACAGCAGCGATAGTAAAACTAATAAACTACCACCAAACTGCCTAACGCGCGGTGGCTTAATCTTATTTTTGTTATTATTCGTCTCTACTGGCATTAATATATCCTCCAAGAGTTTATCAATTAGCTTTACTCAAGTTTGCTTGCCTGGTATCAAGTTAACAATTCAGCAGCATTACCTGTTTTAGCTTTGCGACGTTTAATAACATATAGTTATGCCAAAACATATAATTTACTAGTTTGGCTAATAAAATTTATGAGAAGCATTGTAAAGGATTGTGAATTAGTTCTATTCTAAAGAAAGTGTTGCAGTATCGGTGTTCGCGTCTACCGTCCATCAACATTCGTATAGCCGTACTTTTATTAGAATTGATTTTATGGGAAACCAGTTTGGATGGATTGCCAAGGTCATGTTGCTCTCAGCCCTCTTGTCATTTTTTATTAAATATGCAAAGCCAGATATTTTAATTCCCGCAACAACTACAAATGTCTTGATTTTAGTATTATCTCCTACCTTAATAATGGCGGTACTACTGGGCGCCCGCTTAGTTCGGTCAAAACGCAGTTAAGGTTAAACTAGAACTGGCACATACACTTATCCTGATTTCAATATGCAGGGCACCCACAGCTAACAAACCGTAACAAAAGCTATGCGAAAGGGCTAAAATCGACTAACCTTAAGCTTTGTTGACAGCAATGACAGTTCGCTAGTATTCGGGAGTTGGGTGTGAAATTAGGTCAGTGGATTGGTTTAATCGCCATTCTTATCTCTATATATATACTGTGGCAAATACGAGATGTGCTGCTGCTGATATTTGCCGCAGTAGTGATCTCGACCACATTAAACCGCTTGGCTATGTGGTTTCAGCATAAAGGGTTGAAGCGTGGTCTAGCTGTTTTGCTTTCAGTTGGTATTTTCTTTGCAGTTATCATTAGTTTCTTCTTGCTAGTAGTACCATCTTTTATCACGCAGTTCCAAGAACTAACTCTTCGTGTACCAAAAGGGATAGAGCTTTTTAACAAATGGCTTGATGTATTTAAAACTCGCATTCCAGCACAAGTGTCTCCTTATATACCAGATGTAGATAGCTTGGTCAAACAAGCCCAGCCGTTTCTTAACCGTGCTTTGGGTAGTTCATTCGCCTTTCTTTCTAGTTCATTAGAAGTTCTACTCAAAATTTTACTGGTATTGGTTTTAACAGGAATGTTTCTTGCTGAACCGCAAGCTTACCGTAAATTATTTATTAGGTTATTTCCTTCATTTTATCGGCGCCGAGTTGATGGGATTTTAGATAAATGTGAAACGTCACTAGAAGGGTGGGTAACAGGCGCCGGTACAGCAATGCTGTATGTTGGTACGATGAGCATGATTGGTTTGTTGTTATTGCGCGTACCATCTGCGTTAGCTTTAGCGGTGCTAGCAGGTTTCATGAACTTAATTCCCAACCTTGGTCCAACAATTAGCGTTATTCCAGCAATCGCAATAGCTCTTTTGGACGCACCGTGGAAAGCTGTGGCTGTATTTGGTATATATTTTTTAATTCAGCAAACTGAGGGTAACTTCATTACACCTATGATTATGGCGCAAAAAGTTTCGCTGCTACCTGCGGTAACTTTGATTGCCCAGTTGTTTTTCTTGACTTTCTTTGGTTTTCTGGGATTATTACTCGCATTACCTTTAACTGTGGTAGCAAAAATCTGGACGCAGGAAGTTTTGATTAAAGATGTACTTGACCAATGGGGCAAAAAAGACGAACGCGAAACCGAGTATGTTCTAGTTTCTGAAGATGATGAAGAAAAACTAGTCCCGAAGCGTGATGATAGATAGTAGGGTAAGCTGGCAACAGATTAAAACGGATGTAACGGATGAGTTATTGGTTGCTAAAAAATTTAGGAGACTTCCGAAATTATTCTTAAAAAAGTATTAAAATTTTTTCATGTTATTTTCACGGTTATTTTATATAACATACTGATACTGAGTATCAATGATCAAGTTATATAAAAAAGTGAAGTTAACATATGAGCGCGCGACAGCTATTTGAAACTACTTGTCAAAAAATATCTACGTAGAGACGCGATTAATCGCGTCTCTAGGTGAGCAAAATTATCAATTAAATAACGAAGGTCAACATATTAAACTTGTTTGATCTGCGTTATAAATTAAGCAAAATATCATAAATGAAAAAAATTTCAACGTACATTAAAACAATATACAAATAATATGGAGTTAAGCGGTCTCGAACCGCTGGCCTCTACAATGCCATCGTAGCGCTCTACCAACTGAGCTATAACCCCGTAATTGCTTTACCATTATATCTTGAATATTGAGTGCTGTGTCAATACGTGCGCGACTAAAAATCTCGGTTATGTTGATATCTGATTACCATTTGATGAGAATTATTAATCGTACTGACAAATAATTTTTATATAAAACAATTATATCAAACAGTATTTATGCTTATAGCTGTAAGAGATAGCTCATACAGTGACCCATTAGGAAATAAACAACGAGCATTCCTGCTGCTGCCATTGCTACCAGCGTTCCCGCTAGCATCAGTGAAAATTCCTTGTGTTCTACAGCTTTTTCCATTAGGTGTAACGACCAGGCAACCAGCGCTACATCAAAAACTAATATAGGTATCAACATTTTTGTTAATAAAAGTTATTTTTTCTTCATCAAGCTTAACACTAATTTGGATAACTGTGTCTAACCACAGAGAGTGGTTAGATTTTGACGGCTAAATCAGCTATACATTCGGATAGGAACTTTATTGTTACTGAGATAATGTTTGATTTCGCTCACAGTTAATTGCCCGTAATGTAACAGCGATGCTAATAAAGCAGCTTCGGCTTTACCTTCGGTCAGTGCTTGGTAAATATGTTTGCAAGTTCCGGCGCCACCAGAGGCAACAACAGGAATCTGGACGGATGAAGCAATAGCGCGCGTGAGTTCTAAATCATATCCGGCTTGAGTACCATCAGCGTCCATGCTTGTAACTAATAGTTCTCCGGCGCCTCGTTGTTCAAGCTCTTGTGCCCAAGTGAGAGCATCAATACCCGTATTATCTCTACCACCCCTAACATAAACATCCCAACCTGGGTTTTCTGGGTTTTGCCTCCTTCGGGCATCGATAGCAACGACTATGCACTGATTACCGAAACGGTCACTGGCACGATTAATAAAATCAGGGTCGCGCACTGCCGCAGAATTAATACTAACCTTATCTGCCCCAGCTCGTAACAGATTTTTAACATTTTCTAAGGATTGGATACCACCGCCGACAGTGAGAGGAATAAAGACCTGCTCTGCGGTTCGGTAAACAACATCGATAATAGTGCCCCTGTCTTCATGAGTGGCTGTAATATCAAGAAATACTAACTCATCTGCTCCTGCCTCGTTATAAACCTTCGCTAGTTCCACTGGGTCGCCCGCATCTTTAAGATTGACAAAGTTAACTCCTTTTACAACTCGTCCCGCCTTGACATCCAGACACGGTAGAATCCTTTTAGCTAGCATGAGAATTTTTTACACTCCTTAGTAATTGCCCGGACTTAAAATTTTAAATAAATTTTAAATTGACGAGCGCACACAAAAGAAAAAATTATTCCCCGTACAAGTCAAGTTAATCACCACCTATCCCAACTATGGCTATAATCTCCTCAAGAAATCAGTCACAACCAGACGGTGAACAACCAAAACGGCGCGAGACCGCTAAAAAGTCAACCTCACAGGCGCCAAAGTCGAAAGAGAATAATCTTTTGCAACCCGAAGCAGAAATTGACGAAAAAGGGAAGCAAGAAGAAAGTATTCGTCCACACCGTTTTGAAGACTATATTGGTCAAAAAGATTTAAAAGATGTATTAGATATAGCAATTAAAGCCGCAAAGTCACGGAGTGAAGTACTCGACCATTTGTTATTGTATGGCCCGCCTGGACTTGGTAAAACTACAATGGCGATGATACTCGCATCAGAGATGGGTGTTAGCTGTAAAATTACCAGCGCACCTGCTCTTGAACGTCCGCGCGATATTGCTGGGTTACTTGTGAATCTTAAAGAAGGGGATGTTTTATTTATCGACGAAATTCATCGTCTATCGCGCATGGCTGAGGAAATTTTATACCCAGCAATGGAAGATTACCGTCTTGATGTAACTGTTGGTAAAGGTACGAGCGCTCGTACTCGCAGTATACCTTTATGTAAATTTACATTAGTTGGCGCCACAACACGAGTTGGAGCATTAACTTCACCACTTCGCGACCGATTTGGTTTAGTACAAAAACTGCGCTTTTACGAGCCACACGAACTTAGTAAAATTGTTATACGCAGTGCCCAACTGCTTAATACTCCCATCAACGAAGAAGGCGCCGCAGAAGTTGCGCGTCGTGCGCGCGGAACACCACGTATTGCTAATAGATTACTAAGGCGTGTACGTGATTATGCTGAAGTAAAACAGTGTGGCGAAATCAACAGAGCAGTTGCAGCCGAAGCCCTAGAACTATTTCAAGTAGACCCTTGCGGTTTAGATTGGACTGACCGGAAAATGTTAAGTGTAATAATTGAACAATTCAACGGTGGTCCAGTTGGACTAGAAACTATTGCCGCAGCAACAGGTGAAGACACTCAAACAATTGAAGAAGTGTATGAACCGTATCTGATGCAAATTGGTTATTTAAGCCGAACACCGCGCGGAAGAACTGCCACACAAGCAGCATATAAACACATGGGCTTCAAACCACCAAACCAACAGTTATCGATTTTGTAGGGTGTGTGACGCTACCAAAAATCTTGCAGCGAAGCTATTAATCTAGTAGCGTCACGCACCTTATTCGTATTAGTACAAAATCACTCAGAAATCAAATGGTTAAATTAATCGCTATCATCTTAAGCTTGTTATTATTCTTTTCTAGTACACCTGCTCTGGCGCAGTCACAGAGTACATTAACTCCTGAGCAAATACAACTGCGCGATGAACTGGGGGATAAAGCTTTTGCTGCTACTGATAAAGGAGATTTTGCAACCGCAGAAAAATATTGGACGCAAATGCTTGAGCAAGACCCTACAAATGCCGCAGTTTGGAGTAATCGTGGTAACTCGCGCGTAAGTCAGAATAAATTAACTGAAGCGCTAATAGACTATAATAATGCAGTTAAACTGGCGCCAAACGTTACAGACCCTTATTTAAATCGCGGTACAGCGTTGGAAGGCTTAGGACGTTGGGAAGAAGCTATCGCTGACTATAATCATTTGTTAGAGATTGACCCATCGGACGCAATGGGGTATAACAACCGAGGTAATGCCGAAGCTGGTTTAGGAAAATGGCAAGAAGCTATCGCTGACTATAAAAAATCAGCAGACATTGCACCTAACTTTGCTTTCGCACGCGCCAACTATGCTCTAGCATTGTACGAATCAGGTGAGAAAGACGAAGCAATCCACCAAATGAAAAATATTCTCCGTAAATATCCCAAATTTGCCGACGTGCGTGCGTCACTCACAGCAGCACTTTGGGAGAAAGGTCAACAAGGAGAAGCAGAAAGTAACTGGGTTGCTGCCGTCGGTCTTGATCCCCGTTACAAGGATATAAGCTGGGTTAAAAATGTGCGTCGTTGGTCTCCCAGTATGGTTAGCGCATTAGAAAAATTCCTCAAATTACAGTAGAGACGTTACGTGTAACGTCTCTACATCGTATTCTCACGTAGCATAGGCATCTTGCCTGTGCTACAAGTATTACATATTAATCAAATGCATAATCTTTGTGCAATGGCGCCTATTAGTAATAAGGTAGTGGTTCATGTCATTAACTTTGAGGCGTTGTATGGTGGCTTTTGCCGCACATACGAGACGTGCCTACACAGTAAAACTATTGACACAGACCAGTAGCCCAAAGTAATGAGCATGGGAAGCTCAATAAGCAGGTTGTTGCCGAAGTACATGATTTGGATAACCGAGTCGATAGCATACAATCTTGACTATAAAAAAATATATTCACACTCTTATGGATAAACCTAAATATATTACTGATAGTGAAACAAATCGATTAACCAGTGTGTTTGACAGTTTTAAAAAAAAATTAGATGAAACTACAAACTTACCCAACGAAAATATTGAAAATCATAGTAAACCTGTAGAGACGTAATCAATCCCTCCGGGAAAACCTCCCGTTTACACGTCTCTACAATCGGTGTGATAGATTAAGCTAATTATCTTCTATTTGCTTTAATATTGGATTTAAGATTGCTAGATGTAGTTGATTTCTGGTGTCTAACTGCGTATAGCGTCTTTGAATAGGTGCCCATTGCTGCCATAATTGATGACGTTTATCGACTAACAAACTTGTAAAGGTTGGCAGTTTCTGCGTAAAGTCTTCACCAAACACATCAACTAACCAGTCTTCTAAAACGTCGCTATCGTGAATTTCTCCTAATATATCTTGGATATTTTTAACTTCGGTAAGATGCTCTCCGTAGGTTTCACCGTAAAAATCAATGAATAATTCCATTTGATAGCGTAGACGTTTAGCTTGTTTACGTAAACTATGCAGAACTTCGTGGTTAGAATCTAAATTTTGCTCTACCTCTCGACTAGTCATTCCCTTTGGATAACTTCTCAATAATGAGGTTGACGTGGAAACACCGTTATTATTTCCCAATGACATTCCGAACTGCCAACCTGGATGCAGAAAGAAGTAACTTACTTCTGGTAAAAGCAAGTCAGGTAATGCTAAATCGATTGCCAACGGCGCCGATTCTTGGTATCTTGGTTCTTCTAGCCAATGGTCGAGTGAAGTTTTGAGCGATTTGTAACGTGTATCTTTGAGAGTTTCTTTTACATCAGCGAATGCTTGCTCACGTTGCTTGTCGATAGCATTGAATGCTTTTTCCAAGTGCTTAACTTCTTGAGGCGGTAAATGAGGCTGAAAACTCTTTTCTACTGATTCCTTGAGTACATCCAAGTCTCTAAGATTACCTAGGCACCGTGCTATTTTACCAATGTTACGGTCTGTAACAGCTTTGGGCAAATTGACGACGAATCCAAACCGACTTACTACAGTGCGTAGGCGCCGCATTCCTACACGCATTTGATGCAACGCTTCCGGGTCTTCATCCTTTTTGACCGTCTTTTCCCACTTCAAAGTTTTCTTGAAGTGCTTTTGGATTGCCTGGTAAGCATAGTCTCCTAGGGTTTTGACGACAGTTTGGGTTGCTAATGTCATAAAATCACGCCTGATTAGTTTTTTTTCAAAGTTCTAACATGATGGAAGCTTGATTTGGAACTTGCATCATTATCAGACACTTTGCTCCATTGTATGTGAAAAATTATTTGTGTTTATTGCTACAAATAATTTATTACATAACAGATAATAGTATTTAAAAAGCAGAATACTTTAAATCTATCTCAAGTCGTATATCTACTTTATAATATTTATCAATATTAAAGATTTTTTTAAATGCTATTGTATCTCTTAATATTAATTCTTTAGATGAATAAGTAAAATAAATTACACGATGTTTTAGCTTTATAGTTTTGAAGTTACAGAAAATGTCTACTAATCAATCAATTCAGGAAATACTACTGACCTTTAGTGAAAGTTTCAAAGAACACCGGGAAGAGACTGTGGCAGTTTTACTTTCACCCGAAAAACATTTGTAGCTAGGTTAGTCACGAGTGGCAAGAACAAGAGCAACCCAATAAAAGGAAGCACATGCGATTTCATTGGTTAACTTGATTGAAATATAAGTTGGAATGGCAACGGATGATGAACGGATGTAACGGATAATTTATCAGTTACAAACAAAATCTAGTTATTTAAAATCAAACATCCGTTGCATCCGTTGCAAGTTATACTTTTGCTATTAAGCGACGCAGGCGCCAAATAAACACTCCAGCAGAAGTACCTACACCAATAGCTTGCCCTATCCACAAACCCACACCACCTAGACCTAGTTTGAATCCTAATAAGTAACCACTAAAGAGTCCGAATACCCAAAATGCTACAAAGCTTAATAACATTGGTACGCGCGTGTCTTTGAGTCCACGCAAGGCGCCTTGTGCTGTTGTTTGCACTCCATCTAAGATTTGTGATATTGCTGCTACAGCTAGCATTGATGTGAAGAGCGGTATTATTTTTGCGTTTTCTGGCTTAATAATATCTAAGTAAAGACTTATGATTTGACGTGGAAATAATAGTAATACTACTGCCATCACAGTCATAAATATTGCACCTAAACACATACTACTATAAGCCGCGCGTCTCACTCCATCGGCATTATTTTGTCCATTCCACCATCCAACTCGAATTGTTGTAGCAAACGACATTCCTAAAGGAACCATGAATATTACTACTATGGTTTGGAATACGATTTGATGTGCAGCAAGTGTATCAGTACCCAATGATCCCATTAAATAAGTTGTGACGCTGAATAAACCCGTTTCAAAAGCAAATGATATACCAATCGGCGCCCCTATCGATATCATTTCACGCAGTACTTTAGGTTGAAATTGATATAGCTTTTTAAATAGCTGGAAAGTTCGCAGTTGTTTATGTTTGAGTACATAAATAACCAGAAGCAGCAACATCAGCCATTGAGATAATACACTTGCTATTGCAATTCCTGATAGTCCTAGTGCAGGAAACCCTAACTTCCCAAATCCTAATACATAGTTACCAAGGGCGTTGAAAAGAGTGCCAACTACAACGATAATAATAATTGGTCTGACTTGGGATAGTGAAGATATAATACTTTTGAGCATTGCGAATGTTAAAGCTGGTAAAAACCCCCACAGAATAACATCAATAAAAGTCTTCGCTATTCTTACAACACCAGGCGCCTGCCCAAATTGCAGCATTATTGAATCAGTATGTGCAAGTAGTAACATTAAAGGTACTGATAGAAATAAAGATAACCAAAATCCTTGTCTTGCGACTTGCTGAATTTTTGCGTTATTCCCACTTCCATACGCTTCCGCAACTAGAGGACTGACACCGACAACAACACCTGTTGCAGTTACAAGCAGTGTTGTAAATGTAGTTGTTGCCAAACCTCCAGCAGCTAAAGTTTCTTGTCCCAACCAACCCATCATCACAGTATCAACGAAACCTGTAGCAGCTTGAGCTATTTGTGCTGATGCTAAAGGAATAGACAAATGTAACAGTGAATTAATTTCTGTACGAGTATTTGAATCAATAGGCTTGCTACGTAAATGCACCATTGTAATTAAATATATCTGTGTTTACTTTTACTTTTATTATCAAAACCAGTTCTAACTAAATAATGAGGAGTATAATTTCCCATTTATTACAAATTTGTCGAAATTGCTTGCACTGGACAAGTGGGAATACACTGTTCACAAACAATACAGCGTGCGCGCGTGAATGATAACTTATAAGTTTCTGGGTTGAGTGTCAGCGCTTCAGTAGGGCAAACTCCGGTACACAACCCACAGTCAACACAAACGTCGGAATCGATAACTATTTCGCCAAGTGTTAATGATACAGCAATGTTTTGAGACCGCATCCAGTCGATAGCTGCGTCTAACTGGTCGATATCACCCGAAAGTTCTACCACCAGCTTACCGATTTGATTTGGCGCCACCTGCGCGCGGATGATATTTGCTGCGACATTAAAATCTTTTGCAAGTCGGTATGTGACTGGCATTTGTACCGCGCGTTTGGGAAAGGTAAGAGTAACTCGCTTTTTCATAGTTTTTTTATATTGCTCTTTTTCCTCTATATATATTCGCTAAACTAAATCATGACAGTGCTTAATAACTTTTAATAATTCCATTATGGCTAGTGAAGAGCAAATTAATACGCAGCAAAGCGCTGTACCAGGAACGCGCGTCAGAAATTTTCTAATTGCGATTGTCGCAATTGTTCTGAGCGTTGCTTTAATTTTAGGTTTGCGTACAGAAACAACCAGCGCAACGCTGACACAGTTAGACAAACAGTCTACACCACTTGATATAGCTATTTCCAACGGCAAACCCTCTTTGGTTGAGTTCTACGCAAACTGGTGTACTGTCTGCCAAAAAATGGCGCCGGATATTGCTGCGCTGGAAAAAGAGTATGCAGGCAAGCTCAACTTTGTGATGCTAAATGTAGATAATACCAAGTGGTTGCCAGAAATGTTGCGCTACCGAGTAGACGGTATACCTCACTTCGTCTTCCTTAATAAAGATGGGGAAGCAGTCGCTCAAGCGATTGGAGACCAACCTCGTGCGATTATGGCTGATAATCTTAGTGCCTTGGCTGCTAACTCGACTTTACCTTATGCTCAAGCAAGCGGAGAAGTCTCTAAATTTTCTGCACCTGTGGCGCCTGCTGGTAATAATGAAGACCCCCGCAGTCACGGTAGTCAAGTTGTAAATTAGCTGTAAATCAAACATTTACTAAGGTGTAGTGGAGACGCTTTTCAACTGAAGCGTCTACCAACGCGCGTCTCTACGACCGCACGAGCGCACTCATAAATTATTGCTGATTTTGACAATTCTTCAATATTTGGTGGTCGATTGTGCTAATTTTGTCAATTTGGTAGTAATCACGTAGCGCTAGCGAATAAGCGTAGCTCGTTGGCCCGTCTTCATTAATTTTGGGAACATCTTTGTTTGTAGCAACTTGAGTCTGACTACCTTCACCTTGATAACCGTTGACTGTCATTGCTAGCTCACCTCTATTATCAACGGTTCCGTTAAAGCAGCTATATTCCGAGTCTGGCATGTATAAGGCGCCAACGACACGACCTTGGCTTTTTTGAAAAACTACATAACCTTGTCCTAGCTGTCCAGGTTGGGGAGATTGTCCGTAAAGGTATACTCCATCTTTCTGAGGATAATTATTGCTAGTTTTTGTGGGTTTGTTTTGAGGCATTTGCACATCTGGAACAATAGCAGTAATCATCGACTGTTGGGAATTGGGTAAATTTTCTAAATTCTCTTCAGGCGCCTGACTTCTTGGTGCGGAGGCGATATTATTGTTCGTATTATTCGCTGGTTCGTTTCTCCATGTCTCAAAAGTCGCTCCCGAATCTGGCAGTGTAACTCTGTAGGAATAAGGATCGTTATCGAATTGATTACTAAATACAGGTTTTGTACGTTCAGCAACAATACCTAGTGCTAACGCTAATCCTAATAAAGGCAATCCCCAACGACGACTAGGAAGTAAACGACCAAGGTATTTTTTGTTTTGTGTATCTTTAAGCACCCTATAAATCCTCCTCACTAATCTTATTTAACTTTCAAAGCTTTTAACCAAAGCTTTTGGTGTAATTTTATTTTATATTTTATTACCTTGCATAATTATACCTAAGTTATTGTACGTAGACACTCAGTCTAAAGTTTGATTTATATTCTCTCAGAACAACAAATTTATAAGTTAAAGTTTTCATATTATTTTGCCTATAATTCTTAAAATATCATTGTTTTCGCTCAACATCACACAATTATTTCACTCCATAAGTCGCTCTTATCAAAAAAGCAATGGCTCATCAAATATTTGATTGAATAAGTAATTATTCTTAGTAATTTAACTTTAGATTCTTTAGATTTTCTTCACAAAATTAGCTCTTTAATTTTCATCATCCTATTGCTGACGGTATAACAGCAATGTTTTATTTCTCTGTGCCATCAGTGCCTCTATGGTAAAAATAATCACTATGTAATTACAGAGAAAGTATATAATAAAAAATGCCTCCTTATAAAGGAGGCGCCATTTTGCAATAGAAATTGGGTAAAGTGATTAAATTAAGTACCCGTAATTTAGCTAGCTACATATTCTTTGACATTAGCTCGGCGCCGGCGTAAGTGAGCAAGAGCTTGATGCTCTAACTGACGGACGCGCTCGCGGCTAAGATTTAAACGTTCGCCAACTTTGGCAAGCGATAACTCGTGACCATCTTCTAAGCCAAAGCGTAAAGCAAGAACTTCACGTTGCTGAGGAGTTAGTTCAGAAAGTAAGTTGTTTAAATCCTGGCGTAGAAACTCTTGAGTCGTGTAATACTCAGGTGATGGACCTTCGTCTTCAAGCATTTCTTGCAACTCGGTGTCCTGGTTATCACCAACTCGTACATCTAAAGAAACTGGCTGACGAGCCATATTCATGTACTCACGGATTTGTGCTGGCTCTAGTTCGAGTTCCTTGGCAATTTCCGCAGGACTTGGTGAACGACCTAGCTGTTGAGCTAATTCACGCTGAACTTTCTTGATTTTGTTGAGTTTTTCGGTAATGTGAATTGGTAAGCGAATAGTACGCCCTTGCTGGGCAATAGCGCGCGTAATAGCTTGGCGAATCCACCAATAAGCGTAAGTCGAGAACTTATAACCACGAGTTGGGTCAAATTTCTCCACACCTCGCTCTAAACCAAGCGTTCCTTCCTGAATTAAATCCAGAAATTCCATGTTCCGCTTCTGGTATTTCTTAGCTATGGCTACCACTAAGCGCAAGTTCGCCTCAATCATCTTCTGCTTGGCTCGCTTACCTTGGTGTACGGTCTGCTTGACTTCGGCTTCAGATTGCTTGACATGTTCAGCCCACTCTGTGAGGCTAGCTTCTCTATGAAGCTTTTTGTCCAAGACTTCTTTGGCTTCAACAAGCGTCATCATTTGTTGCACCTGCTTCCCGTAGACAATTTCTTGCTCACGGGTTAATAGCGGTACACGACCAATCTCGCGCAGATAGGTTCGCACCATATCAGCCGTGAATTTGGCGTTCGTATTTTCTTCGGTTGAAATGTTTACTATAGGCATTGGTGCGCTGTTCCTCTACTCCCGTTAAAGAATAATTCTTGAATCATTAAGCTACATTGGGAAAGGCAGTTAGTATATTACGCAGCTACTGAACACCACAGTGACAATTAGTCTATACAGGTTTTGTCAAGACGAGCGGTTATCCATATAAGTTCCCCACCTTTCCATTTATTTAATACTGCTCAGAAGCACGCTGTTCATTCGTTTGAGAATTCTTATATCCCATAGTCGCTGGCGGCGACGGTAAAAATATGAAGTCAGTATGAGTTTTGCTTTATCTAAATATTACGACAAATTTTATTGATAGTAAAGTAGCATAGCTAAAACTTTTTATTATAGTCCAAAAATAAGCACTTGCCAAAAAATATAGTAATTCTTCGCTCCTCCATATATCTATATTGACGTGAAAACCCTTAGTTCTACCTTTTGCTCTTATCCGGATAACCGTATATTAAACCTGGGAGAATGGGGGGATGTCACGAACTTGAGAAATTACGGAATTGGCAATTGTGCGTGTGTAGTTGATCTGTTTTTACACTATACATTTTTACTCTTGTTTCTCAAAAAACTTCTCTGCCTTCAGAATGGTCTAGAGTAAAAACAGTTCCCACTAAAGATTCAATTGCGCTTTTTGTGCTGCTCCTGGTTCCAGAGCGTTGTTAAAAGCTGTGTAAGGTTGAGAGTCATGAGACACCAGCCATTCCCAACCTGTTTTTGAACCAAGATACCACTTTTGGCGGATTGCAAAATAATCTTCTGGCAAAACGTGTGACAATCACACACGACGGTAATTTGCTTCGATATTACCAGTCGAAATATGTCTTAACGTTTTTTGATCCCACAGGCGCCCCTTAACGGTTCCGTTGATCCTCGTTCACAGATAGCGGTTCCGGGATTGACGCATAGACAATATTAACTATATCCGGCTCGTTATAGATGAATATATCCAAATAAATGCCATTTCACAAGCGTGTATCTCTTGTACTCTTACCAACAGTTAACAAAGAATCTTCCTGAAAGCTTACGTAATTCATATGAAGCACTGCTATCAATTTATAAAGTTTTTGTGTTTTCCGCGAAATCTACTGATTTTGTCACGAGTTTGTCACAAATCTTACTTTATATTTGTACCGTGCTTAACAGATCCGTTAATTTGGGAAAGTGGAAAAAAGTTAACCGCAATCTTTACTCTTTACTCTTCCCAAATTACGGTTTTCCGATTTAATTGTAGAAATTTCTCTCTGTCACAGACGCTTAGAACCGGAGCGTCTCTATTGTGCCTCTATCATAGATAAATGTAGTTAATGGCGCCGCACTTGAAGATAAAGTAGTTAATTCAACATCAAACCGCTGACCTGGCGCCACTTCAATGACCTTTGTAGAGAAATTTTTCTGTACTTTGTAAGTTACGTAACTCAGTGGCGCCACCTTTTGCAATTGGTAGTGGTGAGTAGGAATTATATAACTACTAAAACTACTAACACACATTGTATATTTTTGTTAAAAGAATACTTTTGGCTGCTTTGGTTACGGCGCCGCAGTTGAGCTACATATTTAATTAGAACTACGGCAATTCGTATATAAATAGTTGTGGAATCCACGCGCACGACTTTTGGGTTGTCAGTGTTACGCTAAGAATAATAGAACAATACATTATTGAATAACGTAAACCCATATACGCCACTTTATACTATCTGGACTTAGGATTTAATACTATGGCGCCCTCGGAACAAAAATATATACGCTCTTATACCCAAGAAGATATACAGCAGATTCTCCATCTTGCGATTGCGCGTCAAGCTTCGACCCAAGAGAAGGAATTTACCTATGATCAGCTACAGGAAATAGCTTCAGAGTTGGAAATTTCTCCAGATTTACTCAAACTTGCAGAGAGTGACTGGATAATACAGCAGGGAGAAGCGCAGCAACGACTCGCGTTTAATACTTATCGTCAAAAACGATTTCGGAAGCGTATAGGTAATTATGCTATAGTAAATGGGTTCTTGTTGCTAGTTGATTTTGTTGGTGGTTGGAGTATTTCTTGGGCACTGTATCCGCTACTAATATCAGTGCTAGCGGTTGGTTTAGATGGCTGGAATAATTTTAACAAGAATAGCGAAGAATATGAGTTAGAGTTCGAGAAGTGGAACCGCAGACACCAGTTGAAGAAATCATTCAATAGTTTGGTCAACAAGTTTATTAGAATTGTAAATGGATAGTGATTAATACATAACAATTAGTGGATAATAAATCATGGCTAATATTTTAATAGCTAGGTGGTTATGGAGAATTGGAAAGTCTCAATTTTCTCTTCCCTATTGCCTATTGATTACCAGCCATGCTTGAATTGACCATTCGCTATAATCAAACCTGTGACCGCAATCGATGGAAAACAATCTGTAGAAACTGCCGCGTCTGAAGCGTTTCATTCTACCCTCAGTGCGCTTGTTTCCGCATATCATGCATACCGCAGTTATTCTGATGCTCATATTCGTCAGCTCGGTTTAACTTCGTCGCAATTTGATGTGATTTGCACTTTGGGTAATTATTCTGGGATGACTTTTAATAGGCTAGCTCAAAAGACTCTTACTACTAAGGGAGAATTGACTGGCATTATCGACCGTCTAGAAAAAAAAGGTTTAGTACGTCGTGAAGTACCCCCAAATGACCGTCGCAGCTTCTTGGCTGTTTTAACTCCAGAGGGTGAAAAAATGTTTGAAGAAGTATTTCCCGCACACACCGAGTACCTCAAAGAGTGCTTTGCTACCCTTGAGATGCAAGACCTTGAGGATATTCGTCAAGCCATTGAAAAAATGAGAAACTTGTTCCCGTAGTCACGCTTATACCTATTTTTTAACCTACGCCCCCCTGACTTTTACTTAATACGTGTATTATTTTGTTTTGCATAGACAAGTAATAGTACTTATTGTAATGGCTGTAGTCGCTATATATACTAGAAATTTCCGGGTTGCGAAATTGCTTTATAGCACATAAAATTTTCGTCATAACAATTACTATTGTTTAGAAGTGTTTTAAAGCATTTGGTATTTGGGGGGGTAATGGCACGTCAAAGAGTAGTGATCGTAGGAGCGGGATTTGCTGGATTGTCGGCGACCCGTGCTTTGGGGAATACTAATTGTGAAGTGCTGTTAGTTAATCGAGAAAACTACCATACCTTTGTACCATTACTCCATCAGGTGGCAACTTGTGGACTGGCGCCATCCAATATTGTTTGCTCGATTCGGAATTTAATTAGAAAATATAACAATATAAAATTTAGTACTAGCGAAGTAAAAAAGATCGACTTAGAAAGTAAGATTGTCGAAGTTAACGATTGTTTAATTGCCTACGATTACTTGATTTTGGCGTGTGGCAGCACTTCTAAATTTTTTGGTGTACCCGGTGCTTGTGAACACTCGTTCAGCCTTAAATCATTGAAAGACTCAGTGAATATACGTAATCATCTACTGACTTGTTTTGAGGTAGCGCATTCTGAAGCGCGTATATCTCGACGGCAGCAGCATTTAACGTTTACAATCGTCGGAGGAGGTGCCACTGGGGTTGAGATGGCGGGTGAAGTCGCAACATTAATTTACGGTACATTAATAAAAGATTATCCAGGTTTAGATTTTCATAGAGTCCGAGTGTTACTGTTGCATTCAGGCAGTAGACTGCTTCCGGAAATGCCTCAAAGTTTGAGTGCTTACACCACACGTAAATTGCAAGAGTTAGGAGTAGAGGTACAATTAAATTCTCGTGTAACTAAGGTGACAGAAAACGCGGTTCATTTAGAGGACTCGCGCGTTATTCCTTGTCACACTGTAGTATGGACTGCGGGAGTAGAGGGAGCAAAGCCAGATAAATCAGAATTATTAACAAACTGTAACAATCAGGTTAAGGTATTTTCAACGCTACAAGTTCCAGAATATCCCGAAGTTTATGCAATTGGAGATTTAGCATCGTTACAAGATAAATATGTACCAATGGTGGCGCCAGCAGCAATACAGCAGGGGATAACAGCAGCTAATAATATATTACGACAAATCAAAGGTAAAAATCCGCAACCGCTACGCTATCAACATCAAGGTTCGATGGTAATTATCGGGCGCCATGCAGCAGTTGCAAATATAGGTAAAGTAAGATTAACAGGATCTCCAGCTTGGTTTTTGTGGTTAGGTATTCACCTCATGTGTTTGCCTGGAACTTATAACCGTTTGAATGTTTTGATCACTTGGGTATGGAGTTATTTTGCGCGCGAACATCCTATTCGTATGATTTTTAGACAAGATTATCTAGCTAAGTATAGAGACGTTGCTAATAGAAGTGTATATTCGGAAGATGAAAATCAGATGAGAAGTTGAGAACTAACTCATCAACGTCGTATTATTTTGCTACTTGTCTAGCTTGTTTTTCACTAATCCAGTCAATACATTCATTAGTTGTTTATGCGCCACCAGAGGAAGAACCAGGTACACTGCACAAAACCAAAGCCGAAGCTGTTGCTGCCGGAGCTACTGAACAGTAATTATACCCAGTACTTGGTTGGATGGTAACACTTAATTAAAAGAAAGGTCAAACCCTAGTAGAGGCGTTACATGTAACGTCTCTACTACAAAAAATATTTCGGAATTTAAGCTAAATTAAGCGTAATTATATTTACCGCTTTTAATTATTAATACTATCTATGGCGCCAGTTCTGATATTTTGGTTTGCTAACAGCTTTTTGAGTTTCTACACAGGGGGATTGATTGGAATTGGATTTATGAGTAGTACCGTGGCTTTACCTAAATTAATGGTGGCGCCTGTTATTATTTTACTAGGAGACTTTATTGGAGCAGCTTTATTCTGGTTGCTATTGATAATTTGGGAGCTTGTCGAAAATAGATTTGACCTACCAAAACCACCGGATAATATCGGAACTTTTTTGCTTTTTATTATGACAATCGCAGGTTTTGGGCTGGTTGGATTGGCTAGTGGTACTATTTTAGCTATTTCTTCACATCCAAAACGTCGTATATGCTTAATTTTATCTTTGATTGCTTTGTTTATCGTAGGACTAGCAAATATATTAGAATATAGAATTAAGTAGTTACAAGGTGTAAAGCTGAATGTAAAAAGTTATACTTAGTAATTTATCTATACCCTGTTCATATGTTAATTTAACAGATATGGCTAGAGACGCTTTTTATCAACAAGTCAAGAATGCTTTAATTAAGGATGGTTGGAAAATCACTGGTGACCCATTAACGATTCCCATTAGTGAAACAATTAAAGTACAGATAGATTTAGCAGCAGATAATGCAATTGCTGCTGAACGCGATAATGATAAAATAGCGGTTGAAATAAAAAGTTTTATTTCTTATACATATTATATAATTGCAGTAAGCAACGAAAGTAGCCGTAACAAATACAACACAGGAAGTAATCGAGATGACAATCTTCAACAAAGACATCTTTGGATTGGCGAAAGAAAATAACTTTTTCCGCAAAGAGATATTAACAAATGAACATAGTCAAATCGTATTGATGAGCGTTGAGCCGGGAGACGATATTGGCGAAGAATCCCACGATGTTGACCAAGTTTTGGTGTTTGTTGAAGGTGAAGGTGAAGCTGTATTGAACGGTGAGCGTAGTAAGATTCAAGCTAATTCACTGGTTGTAGTTCCAGCAGGTACACAGCACAATTTTATTAATACTGGTTCCACAATACTCAAACTCTACACTGTTTATGCACCACCAGAGGAAGAACCAGGAACGCTGCACCGAACCAAAGCCGAAGCTGTTGCTGCCGAAGCTGCTGAACACTAATATATTATTTGGAACATTTGTATAATTGACAAATGTTTTTGGTGCGTTAGAGCCAGTTTAATTTTTATTGTTAGTGCCAATTTTTTCAAGCTGTAACGCACCCTACACATAAATAATTGCTGTATTACAAAACGCTTGCTAACCCATCCGCGCGGTAATCACTTGCAGCTATCAAAACCCCATTATGTCTACAAATAATTTGACCACGACCGAAAAGCCCAATATTTGAACTATATTCTACATCGTGACCGCGCGCTGAAAGTTGTTGAGCTATGAGTTGCGGAACACTCGGTTCTAGATATACTTGAGAACCAATATTAAAACGCCATCTAGGAGCATCTAAAGCTGTTTGCGGATTCATGCCATAATCAGCCATATTGGTTACTACTTGTAAATGTCCTTGGGGTTGCATTGCTGCTCCCATGACTCCAAATGGTCCAATAGGTTGATTGTCTTGAGTGAGAAAACCTGGAATTATTGTATGTAATGAACGTTTACCTGGTGCGTATTGATTCGCGTGTCCTGATTCTAACGTAAATCCATAACCTCGGTTTTGTAATGCAATACCTGTATTATGTGTGAGTATTCCACTACCAAAGCCGTGATAATTTGATTGTATAAAAGATACCATTAAGTCATTATCCGCAGTTGCTAAATATACTGTTCCACCCGTTGGTAGTCCAGGGGAAGCAAGTGAGATAGCTGTGTCTGTAATTAAATTACGGCGCCCTGCTGCATAGTTTGGGTTAAGAAAATGCTCGGTAGGTGTAGTAAAAAAACGTTCATCAGCAACATATTTATATAAATCAGCAAAAGCTAGTTTTATTGCTTCGATTTGTAAGATGCATTTTTGTCTGGCGAGCTTGAACGACAAATTTATCCTGGTAAACATGGATTCTCAGAAGAAATGCGTTTGAAAGCATATAATTTTTTAGATTACTATCTTTTGTAATCGCTTTAGCCAACGCAATCTGCTAAATACAGCACTATTGCTGGTTTAGACATTATTAATTGTTGAATCTGTGCTTCTGTTTCTGATAAATTCGTTTTATTTTCGTTAGTATCATTTAGTTGCCAGGTAATTTTTTCTACTCCTAGTAGCTGTGCAAATGTGTCTGTTACTATTTTTTGATTAAATAATAATTGCTGGACTTGAAGTTGTTGTTCGTTTAGAGGTTCACTGACTTGAGGCGCCACTGTAGTAATTGTATTAACTACATCTGGTTTTACCCATGCTGGTTGCCAGTTGTTGAAGCCATCAAGAGTTTTGGGGAAGTTAGTTGATGCTTCTTTAATTAGTGTTTGCAAGATTTGCGCGTGTGGGCGCAGGCGTAGAATAAGGGTGGGTAGCCACGGTAATAGTGCAGTGTCGGGTACTGAGGCAAAGACTTTACTTAATAGTTCTACTACAAATCGGCTAATGCGGGGAGCAAAGGTCAAGGATAATATAAACCCGTTCAGATAGTCTGGAAAGGCGCCTATAAGCATTGGGTTATCCATGACTTGATTAAAAAAGTCACGAATTTGTTCTATGGTTCGCAGTGATAGTAACCATTCGGTCGTCCAAAGTAAACCAAGTTTGGCAGGGTCATCGAGTCCCTGACTTGCAAGTTTCACTCCTATTAATAACTGACTGCGGTTACAACCCAACGACAACGCTAAACTTTCCAGCGTGAAAATAAACCCTAACATTCCAGTAATTTGTTCGGGTGTAGTACCTCTATCTGCAAACGCTTGGGGTAGCAACGTCGCATAATGACTGTAACCTGTCGTAACAAAATTTTCTATCCAGTTGGGTAAACCTGTTGGTGTCGCGCGATAATAGTGTACCAAACGTCGAACTCTTTCAAAAACTTCTGGCGCCTCTTCTACTCCGGTTTCTTGTTTGAGTAATGAAATCGCATGTTCTCCTAACTCTTGCGTTAAACGCGGACTGCGAAGATATAAAATACTATCTTCAACAGCTTTGAGAACAATACTTGTTTTTGCAGTACTATCAAAAGCAGATTGTTTGAGTCTTTGCCCTAATACCTGTTCTATTGTTACCCCTTCGTACCCCAGCATTATTATAGAGCGCTGGTATTTACCAATGCGAATTTCCCAAGATTCTTGCACAGGTTTAAATCCAAGGCTACGCTCACCCATAATTGGCTGTACAATATGTGTACCCAATAAATAATGAATTTGCCATAGTACATGTGAACAGGCTAATAATTCGGGTTTTTGCTTGAAGTCCATTAGCGCACGTTGGTTAGTTTGCGCGAGCAAGTTAACTTTTAAAGGTTCCAAACGGTCATAGATATTTTGTGCTAATGGTGGTAATGAAGCATAACCAACAGTACCAATTCTGTCACCACCAAGTAAAATTTGACAAAGCTGCTGAATATTGCGTTTTTTCGGTGTGCGGTCTTTTTCTAAACAGGTAATAGCAGCATCTTGAAAATCATATGGTGTTGGATACGCGCGGTTTCTTATTCCCGCAAGTAACATTGAAGTTTGATATATTGCTATGGAATCTGCTGTACTAGCTAAATACGCATTTTTACGTGCTAAAGCTACAATATCAGCACACCATTGCAACAGTTGTTCGTTGTCTGCTTCTACAAACTCCGGTGAACGCATCAAAAAGCTGCTTAGTTCAATAGGAGTTGTTACTGGTTCAACAGAAGCATTATCCTCTTTGTTCGCTTTGTCTGCTTTTTCTTCCTTTCCAACGATGAAGGGTTTTAACTTTGCTACTTTCAAACTTTTCTTCCAACTTGCTTCTGCTAGGGAAACAGTTCCGGCTGGGTGGTAAAATTGATATTCAATAGCGGCAAAGCTTGATGGAATCAAACCATATAGCCATTTTGTTTGAGTACGTTCGGGTATTTCCCATAAAGTATCACTAGCTACGCCGTATTCTTCAACATCTTTAACTATATGGGCGGCGCCACATATAAACAAAGCTTCATCGGGTTTAATTTTACTTGAATGTAAGTGTTGTTTAATACGAGTCCACATATACCGCTCACGCAAGCGGTCAGTTTCAATATCTTTATTTCTTGTTCCCAGACGCCGCATTAAGCTACCAATAAGAAACATGACCTGACGATAAGTATCATAACTGGCGCCAATAATTGCAGCTTCGACATATTGATCCCACCACTCAGCAAAGTGACGTGTATTCGAGTTTCTTAATAAAAATGTGAGAAATTCCTCGTATGTAGGAACAAGACTACCAACTTCCACTCCAACTGCGGCGCCGTGCATTTTCGCTTCGTCTGAAGCAGGTTCCTCTTGTTCTTCTTGTTCGAGTTTATTAGAATCCCATTGAAAGACAAAATCAGCTGCTCTATCAACAAATACTAACTCAGTCTCAGGATGCTGTAAACAATAAGCGATTGCTTGATATTCTGCTGATGCTTCGGTTAGTGGCGCCACTATACTAAGAGGCATTAATTTGGGTGAAAATGTCTCTGACTCTGCGGCAAATGCTTGAAGTGCAACGGGTAATTTACAGTCGCGTAAATTTTCAACCGTTGGTAATAAATCTTCACATAATTCTAGATAAATTACTTTGGGTGCCTTTTTACGTAAACGCTGCACCATTTGTAGTGCAGAAGATGGGGAGTGGTGACAAACTGGGAATATTTCTAACGGTTCGGTTGTTGCTGTTTCTACGTCTTTTACTAAGTTTGTTAGGAAGTCGCTTAGGGGTTGAGCGTCGGTTGCAAAGTTTTCGGCGGCGCTGAGCAGTTGCTGTTGTAGGGTGTTTAGAGTGGGGAGGTTAAGCATTTTCTTTTTTACCACAGAGACACAGAGTACACAGAGGGAATTATTTTGATCCCCCCAACCCCCCTTAATAAGGCTACTGTGTACACACAAGTCTCTAAAAGTAACTTTTCTTTCTTTGCGCCTTTGCGTCCTTTGCGGTTATTTTTTTAACGAACCGCAAAGAACGCAAAGAAGGCAAAGGGAAGGAATGTAAGAATTATAAAAAGATGTGTGTACACGGTAGCCGCGTGGAAGGGGGGCTAAAATTTTGTTGAATTTACTATTATTAAAGGTGTTAAAATTCCTCTTAAAGTCCCCCTTATTAAGGGGGATTTAGGGGGATTAATTTTAGGGTTATTTTTTCATTACTTCCATTGCTTGTTTACCACCTTCAAGAAAGTTTTCCCATTCTCCTTTTTTCTCTTTACTATGTTTCTCGACTACTGCGTGCCAAAATTGGTTCATTACTGATACGTCTTCTGGTAAACGGCGCACTAATGTACCTACTAATGAACGTGCGAGTGTGTTTGCTTCTAAAGAAGTGGCGCCAAAGAAGCGACTATGAAGAATTGCATCTTCTAGTACACCTATTTGTTCGGCGGTTGATAATGAAGATTCTAAACGCTGGTCGTCGGAACTGGCGTCTGCTGTGGTTTCTCTGAGGTCGGCAAATGTTTGTAAGAGTACATCTAATAGTGTTGGTGGCACGTCTACATCAAAACCGTGACGACTCATTAATTCTTGAGTGCGGAATAAAATAATTTCTTTCTCTTGCTTTTTGTTAGTGACTACTGGCATGTGAACAAAGTTAAAGCGGCGTTTTAATGCTGAGGAAAGTTCATTTACACCTCTGTCACGACTGTTTGCTGTGGCAATGACATTAAATCCCGGTTGAGCAAATGCGATATTATCAGCTTTGAGTTCGGGAATTGAGACATATTTCTCACTCAATATAGATATTAATGCGTCTTGCACGTCGGATGTACAGCGCGTTAATTCTTCAAACCTACCCATTGCTCCGCTTTGCATTGCTGTCATTAATGGTGAAGGAATTAATGAGTCTATTGACTGACCCGCAGCAATAACCATTGCGACGTTCCAAGAATATTTGATTTGGTCTTCGGTAGTTCCTGCAGTACCTTGGACTACATATGTTGAGTTGCCACAAATTGCTGCTGCTAAAAGTTCTGCTAACCAGCTTTTACCTGTACCTGGGTCGCCAATTAATAATAAACCTCTATCAGAAGCAAGCGTTACTATCGCGCGTTCGGCAATAGCTGTATCACCATACCATTTTTGTTGTATTTGACGGTCAAGTTTTTGTGCTGGTGTACTGCCCAATATAAAAGTGCGTACCATTTGTGGAGATAGGCGCCAGGAGAAGGGTTTGGCGCCTTTGTCTATAGAGGCAAGATATTCTAATTCTTCTTTATATTTAATTTCCGCTGGTTGTCGTAGTATTGTAACGGTGTTGGTTGTATTACTTTTTGCTTTTGCCATTTTTATTTCCTCGTTTTAATTGAAATTAGGATGAATAACCACAAAGGCACAAAGGACACGAAGAAAGAGGGTTGTTCTTTATTCCTTTGTGTTCTTTGTGTCTTTGTGGTTCATTCCTCTTACGCGACAATTACTTTTTTTAATTCCTGTATCAGCTTCTTTGGGCTACCTGTTAATATTGGCGTACCAAGTTCTTTCAACTGATTGCGAAACCATTGGTTAACACTAAAATATCCAGAACTAGTTACTGCTCCCACAGGTATAAAATGTAAACCTGATTCTTTTAATGATTTAATGTAGTCAAATAGTACTTGGTCGCTACCTCCTTCGTAAAAGTCGGAAATTAATACTAAAACCGTGTTTTGCGGTTCTAATATTTTCTGTGCAGCTTCTTGCATGGCGCCGTATATATAAGTACCACCTCCCAGTTGAGTTCGTAATAACACTTCAAATGGGTCATTTACCCACGGTGTTAAGTCGAGTACTTGTGTGTCGAATGCTATTAGATGTACGTCAACGTTAGGAAGTCCAGCAAATATTGAAGCAAGAATTGTACATTGCACCATTGCATCCACCATTGAACCTGACTGGTCAACAACAACTACCATGCGCGTTGGCGTTTTCTTTTTTGCTGTATGGTGATAATAAAGACGGTCTACATATAAACGCTGTTGTTCAGGGTTCCAATTTGTCAGGTTTTTCCAAATTGTGCGTTTTAAGTCTAAGTTACGAAATACACGTTTGGGTGGTACTGAATAATCTATTTTGCCGGAGACGGTTTGCGCTACCTGGAGTTTTAGAATTTCTGCAAGTTCGTTAATATATTCTTGAATGAGACGTTTGGCGTTTTTGAGCGCGTTTCCTGATAAATTGGCTTTGTCGCGTAGTAGTTGCTCGACTAATGACATTGAGGGTGTTAGTTGACTCGCTAATTTGTCATCTTTGAGAACTTCGCGTAATGCCATCCGCTCAATTATCTCACCTTCTAAGGCTTTTAGTGTCGCGCGTAATTGTTCTTCTGTAACAGTAAAACCTTCACCCTTTCCACTTCCTGCACCCGTTGGGGATGGTGTGTTTCCATCGGAACTTTGGTTTGTTCCTTGCTTTTGTCCTTTATTTCCAGCACCTATTTGCCCTCGCATACTCCCTGGTTTATAACCAAGTGCTTTTTCCAAGTAGCTGACATCTTTGAGCCAAGTCGCATATTGTTGTGCTGTAATTACACTACATTGAGTATTGGGACCAAAAGCATTTAGTAACAATTTGGAAAAAACAATTCCACGACGTAATGTAGCTGTTTCTTCCTCTTGTGTATCTTCGTGAGGTAATATCTCGTTATTAAAATTAGCTTCTAACTCTGGATAACGATGTAATAAATTCTCAATGCTTATATTTGGATCAAGAATTAATTGTGGTAAACCTAACTCGTCAACTATCTCACTCGACATCTGCTCAAAGTTGGCACCTTGTTCTTTTAAGCCGAACATACTACCAAGCAGGCGCCAGTAAATAACTTGACGACGTTGGGCAATTTGATTTGTGTCCATTGTTATATCACCTCAACCACGAAGTAAACGACTTGCTCGTTCTTGTAACATGCCAACAACGCTAGTTTTTGGCGGTGACTTGATTATTTTTGCTGCATTTTGCCCTGTAAAAATAGTTTTATTTTGTACCGTCACTGCTAGTGGTTGCACTGACCACTGTCCCGCATCAAACCGTAATAACCCAAACATTTGCGATGATTTGGAAATTGTCTCTATATTCAATTCTGATAAACTACTAATGCGTTTCGTGGCAATTGCTAACGTACCCGCATCACCCCAACTTAAATGAGTGTTATTCACTTTGTAATTACTCAAAAATATTGGTTCTGCAAGCTGTATAGGATGTCTATCTGACGGCACTACTACACAAGGTACAAATGAATTAGTAGCGTTATCAGTGAAAAATGTCGATGCTTTATTCATCAAGTTGTAGTCTTTAACAACTTTACCTTGACCTGAGTACAATAAATCTCCTGTTGGTAACAAAGGTACATCATCCAAGCGTAAACTCTGATTGTTCGCAAACGCATTTAATAAAGGCGCCGCTGAGTTAAATAATAACCAAGTTTGCTCACCGTTGATGACATCTACTTTATAAGCAGATTGGGTAATTCTAACGAATGTGGAAACAGTGTCATAATTTAAGAGACCATAAGCAGTAAAACTAACTACATTTGCATGGTGTCGCAAGTCCATTCCCAAAACTTCTAAGTCTCCAGAAACTTGCTTTGGTTTTGGTAATAAAGTCGGTTGTAAAGCACCAACCATTAACTGTGTCCATAAATCTACCCAACGATAGATAGGAATTGTCGTGTTATCTGCAACGGGAACTGCGCTTATTAACTCGTTAAAATATCCTGTTAGTATTGCAGCTTGGCGCCAAAGTAATGGTTCACTTTGAATTGACTCTAGAGTTGCCATGAAAGGAAGCAATGTTGCACGCTCTAGACGCGCGTAACCAACTAAAGCAATTTCCATTAACCAATGACGCACACTTTCTAACCAAACTTTTAAATGTGCTGGAACTTGACTATCATCTTTTTCAATTTCTATTTCAACTATCTCTGTCCGACCTAACAAACCTCTCGCATGTTGTTGTAATGTATCAAATAATGAACCATGTAACGAAGCACGCGCGCAAGCCAAAACTGCAAAGTGCTTCTCTATATATTCAGAACTTTGAATAGCATTGCAAGCATCACTTACAGATTGTTGTAGAGGTGTTCCCGTAAACACACGCTGTAAAACATTTAAAGTATCCAAATGTTCGTTCGCTAAATTAGCAAAACCAGCAAGGAAACACTGGTCTAAGTCATCAATCAAATTTAAAGTTGCTTCTGTACCATCAGGTAGTTGATTCAGTGCGTTAAATAAAGCCATATATTTAATATCTTGCTAAATATCTTATTCCGCAAACCAAGTCATCTCAGGTAAAGGAATATTCGCGCTTTTTAGCTCCAAATAGCGTAAATAATTGAGGAAACGGCTAAATACCTGACTTTTCTGTTCCTTTTTCTCAGAACCTTTACGAGAGAGGATATCGTTTATAGAATTAATCTGACCTGCACTTTTTTCAGATACCTTTAGGTAATTACTAACTTGGTCAACTCCATAAGCAGCAATAGCTTCTGCAAGTAAAGCTTGTAAATGCTTACAGGGATAACCTCTTAACCCTCCACAAGGACGGTTATTATTGGTGCTGCAATAATAATCAAGTGTTTTGGCTTCAAAGGACGAAACGTAAACCCGTTGAATATCAGAACCACTCGACACAACACCCTGTAACCGACCATCAAAGAGTTCAACGAAAGGAACCTGTTTGACATCACGCTTACCGGAAGTGTAATTACCGTGACTAGCGAAAGAAGACTTATGCATAAAACCTTACAAGCCCGTTTGCTCTATACAATGATGTCTAAGTTACAGTTGCGAAAACAACCATAATCACACTGAATATTTCTGGTGTTTGAAAGTTTTAATTAAGTAAAGTTACTTGATACATTTATACTAAAAAATATCGAGCTAGTCAAGTATTGCTTAAAAAACTTAATAAAACCTGGCAACGGATGTAACGGATGCTATCATGTTCAGTTGAATACGCGCCTCGGTAGAGACGCGATTGATCGGGTCTTTCAAGAATGGTTAGTTTCTAGCTTTACCGCTGAAATTCTCCGACAAAGTTGGTATCCTGTGTTATTCTTTCCACCTTAATTTGCATAAGTTGTCAGGCGCCAGATATAGAGATATACAGACTGTTAGTGCTGAAGAAAATGGTACGTCGTTTAAATCTAGCGTCTCAATTTACACTGATTTTATCAATAATCTTTATTATTGGAATTTTTATCGGTGGTTTGTCGTTGTCGAAAGCTCTTGAAAATAGGGCTACTGTCGAAATGACTTACCGAGCGCAGTTGGCTATGCAATTAGTTAATGCGGTTAAAAGTTATACGAGTAATGATATAGCACCGTTGCTGGCTTCGGTAACAAACCCAGCAGAGCGTTTTTTTCCGGAGACTGTACCAAGTTTGAGCGGGAGGAGGGTATTTGAGAAGTTTAAGCAGGATTGGAAATATAAGGATTTAGTATATAAAGACGCGACATTAAACCCAACTAATCCCCATGATAAAGCGGATTTGTTCGAGGCGAATTTGATATATAAGTTTGAGCAGAACCGTGCTAATACTAGTTTATCTGGGTTTCGGGCTACAGGCGGTGAAGAAATGTTCTATAGTGCCCAACCGCTCGTTGTTAATAATGCAACTTGTTTAAAATGCCATACTTCACCGTCAACGGCGCCGAAAAGTCACGTGAAGCTGTACGGTGATAAGAATGGGTACGGTTGGAAGCTAAACCAAATTATTGGAACTCAGATAATTTATGTTCCTGCGAGCGAAGTGTTTGAGAACGCGCGCAAAGCACTTTTGATGTTTATTAGTATTTTTATCATAATTTTTGCATTAGTTATCGGCTCCATTAACTATTTACTTAGGTGGAGAGTTATTCAACCTTTAAAACCTATGGCTCAACTTGCTTCTTATATTAGTCAAGATACGGTTAGTACAAGCGAGGTTCGCAGTGTAGAACGTTCCACCTTGACAAAAATAGCGAAACGCAGTGATGAGTTTGGGTATTTGGGAAGAATTTTCCTTAATATGGTGCATGAAATTTACGCGCGTGAGCAGCAATACCAGTTACAGTTACAGCAGTTACAAGTTGAAATTGACCAGAGTAAACGTCAGCGCGAAGTAGCTGAGATCGAAGAAAGCGATTATTTTAAAAACCTTCAAAAAACAGCAAAAGAAATTCGCAATCAGTGGGATAAATAGGAGAAATTAACAATGGCTAAAATTATATCAATTCATTCATTCCGTGGTGGTACAGGTAAATCTAATATTACCGCTAACCTGGCAACGCTGACCGCGCGCGCTGGATATCGTGTGGGTATTGTAGATACAGACATTCAATCACCAGGTATTCACGTTCCCTTTGGTTTAGATGATAGCCAAATCAAATATACTCTTAATGATTATCTATGGGGACGCTGTAATCTCGAAGCTGCGACTTATGATGTTAGTTCGGTTTTTACAACTCGACAAAAAACAGGATGGTTCAATAATAACCGAGGTAAGATTTATCTAATTCCATCGAGCATAAAAACTAACGAAATATCTAAGATTATACGCGAGGGATATGACGCGCGTTTACTCAATGACGGGTTTCGTCACCTGATACAGCATCTTAAACTCGATTACTTATTCATAGATACACACCCAGGAATAAATGAAGAAACGCTGCTATCTGTAATTATCTCAGATGTACTAATAGTTATCCTGCGTCCAGACAAGCAAGACTACCAAGGAACCGCTGTTACTATCGATGTCGCGCGGAAATTAGAAGTCCCCAAAATGCTTTTAGTTGTAAACAAAGTATTATCAAGCGTTAATCAAGAAGCACTGCGTAAACAAGTACAAAAAAACTATAGCACTCCGGTTGCAGGGATTTTGCCTGTATGTGAAGAAATGTTTCAATTAGCAAGTAGCGATATATTTTCGTTGCGTTATCCAGAGCATCCCTGGACAAAAACCGTAAACTTAATTGCACAACAATTAACCGATAAGCAACCAGCAGCAAAACCATTCTCGTTTCGATAAGTCCTTTTAGCAACGGATGTAACGGATGTAACGGATGGTGTATGTAATTTATTTGACGTTGTAGGGTGCGTGAAGGCTACCAAGAAATTCCAACGTAGTTATAAGACCTGTAGCCTTCACGCACCAATTTTCTTTCTTCAATATAACAAGCTTGATAAATTAATCATTTCTTTACAGAATATACTATTATGAAGCGTTTGTCAGGTATCTTAAATGGTATAATAGATATAACAAAACAACAAGCATTGCAACTAAATCTAACTTGAAAACGTAACTGATTGCTAAAGATTTTGTAAGCCTATAAACTATGGTTTACGTCTGAGTTGAAAGTCAATACTTAGTATTTTCATCATATCCAACCATGAACAATATTACAATCAAGTTCTCTCATATCTGCGCCGAAACACCCAAGCACACATTCGGCGCCCGCGTAGCAATAAAAAGTAATTGTGATTCGAGTAAATGGATAATAGGAAGGGTTACTGGACTAAGGCTTGATGAAGACTATATTTGGAATTACACCATTATGCTTGACTATCCACAAGGCTACTGTGAAGAGGTGGCAGAGGATGAGTTGGCTAGCGAAGATGAATTAATGCGTTTAAGTAAGTCGGCGCCGAAATTAGTCGCTGTGTAAAATTTTGTAAGATTGTAGTCCCCCACTACCATCCGCGTGGAAGGGGGGATTATGTCTATGCATATATTTACCTTAAACCTTGTTCATGTAGTAAAATATCTGCCCAGGCGCCATAATCTTTAACAAGTTGTGGAATTGGCTGTTTATGATAATCAATAAACATATTTCTATATAATAGCCAATATTTTGAATAGACTATGTTTACTCGCAGTCGTCGCAACTTAGCTTACTTATTCGCTCTGTCAATGGGGAGTATCCTTGTTGTCTTTGCTGGGGTTGCTTATTATTTTGGGGTTCAGCAGCAGCTAAAAGCATTTGATGATAGTTTATTCAATAGAGCAAAGAATCTTGTCAATAAACCGCTTGACAACGGCGCCAATCAAGATAATCTGGAGAACCCTCTACCCACTAATGGAGATTTAACTTATATACGATTGTATAATAACCAGCGTCAATTAATTCAGTACCGAGGCGCCGCATCCGACCTGATATTAACTGCATCTCCAGGTTTTAAAACTATATATATAGCTCAAACAAAGCAGCGTCTAAGAGAAGTCACATTAACTGTTCGCCAAAATAAATATCAAGATAAATATATAGTCATCGGGTATGTACAGGTAGCCACCCCATTAACTTCGCTTGAAGAGACGCTAAACTTGTATAGGTTATTTCTGGCTATCGGTTTACCCATAACTTTTATCATTATTGGAATAACAGGTTGGTTCCTTGGAGGACTGGCAATGCAACCAACTCGTCGAGCTTACGACCAATTACAGCGTTTTACCGCCGATGCTTCTCATGAACTGCGGGCGCCTATTGCTGCTATGTTAAGTAATGCACAAGTAGCGCTGATGCCACCATACGATGAAACCGAACAGCGATTTAGGTTAGAGAATATCACAAAAACAGCCAAGTCGATGAGTAGCTTAGTTGGTAATTTACTATTCTTATCACGACACGAAGGCGCCCTTAATTTAGCAACATTACCGAATGTAAACCTTGTCGAACTACTAAAAACACTGGCTTTTGAATATCAGCAGCAAACAAACCATTCTAATTTTACCGTGCAACTTCCAGAAAAGCCTGTATATATAAAAGCTGATGCTGATTTGCTCAAACAAGCTGTTATTAACCTGCTCGATAATGCTTTTAAATATACTCCCACTGATAAAAGTGTAGAGTTAAGACTATTACTTCAAAAACACGGCGCCGTTATTCAAGTTAAAGATGATGGTGTTGGTATTCCAAGCGAAGACTTGCCACATATATTCGAGCGATTTTACCGCGTAGATAAAGCACGGACAAGAAACTCAGGAGGATTTGGCTTAGGGTTAGCTATTGTTAAACAAATAGTACAAGCACACCAAGGACACATAAGTGTAAATAGCGTTTTAGGACAGGGATCAACTTTTCAGATTCAATTACCACTTTTGTAGGGTGCGTGACGCTACGAAAAAATTTCAACGTAGTTATAGGACTAGTAGCGTCACGCACCCTACGATTATCTTAAAACAGATGCTGACATTTTTTTGTCATATTTAACTTACACACTATATGTATAACAAGCACTGACAACTCTCTATGTCCGTAAAACCACAAAAAAAATCATGGCTAAAGGTTGTACTGACAACAACATTATTACTGACACCTGCTGCTTGTGCGGTTCAAAACGTTACAACGGCACAGCAACCAGCAGTTAAACAAAGAACTCAAAATCAAACTTATAATCAAGCTTATACAGATGTACAAAATTTAATTAACATCGGGCCGCGCGTTGCTGGTACTCCAACTAACGAGAAGGCAAGCGCTTATATAGAGCAACAGTATCGCAAAGCTGGTTACAGAACCAGGATTCAAAATTTTACCTATACAAAATTTAGAGATGCAGGTTCCAGTTTAACGGTAGATGGGACAACTATCAAAGCAAGTGCGTTTAAAGGTTCGGCGCCTGGTAAGCTATCAGGTAGATTGGTATCAGTACCCAACTTTGGACGTACAAGCGATTTTGCTAGAGTTAACGTACTAAGAGCAATTGCAATAGTTAAACGTGGAGAAATTCGGTTTAGCGAAAAAGTTAGCAATGCAGTCAATGCTGGTGCAGTTGGGGTAATTATAGTCAATAACAAACCGGGTAGCCTTTCTTACGGTACGCTGACCCAAGAATCAAAAATACCTGTTTTGGGAATATCGGGTGATGATGGTGATAAATTAATTGCACGTACACAAACGGCACCGCTAAATGTCAACCTAGATGCAAATGGTCGAAATATAGAGCTAGCAGGGCGTAATGTCATCGCTTATCAAGAAGGTGTTACGCAACCCAAAGTCATACTGGGTGGTCATTTTGACTCAGTGGAAGGTGCCCCAGGAGCAAATGATAATGCTTCGGGAACAGCAGTCGTGCTTGATATTGCGCGCAAAGTGTCTGGAACACCGCTCGCGCGTCAAGCTTGGTTTATTGCTTTTGATGGAGAGGAAGACGGGTTGCATGGTTCGCGCGCTTTTGTTGAGAATGCAACTCCACAGTTCCTTAGCGAACTAAAAGGCATGATGAACTTTGATATGGTTGGAGTAAACGACAAATTGCTAGTTGGTGGTAGTTCAGAATTAACCAAAATAGCACAAGTTGTTGAACCGAAAGCTGAGTTATTTGGCGCCAGCTACGCAAACGGCGCCAGTGACCATGCTCCTTTTGCTGCCAAAGGTGTACCTATTCTGTTTTTCTATCGAGGTATGGAGCCAAACTACCATACACCGAATGATAAAACCGTTGATCCAAAATTGCTTGATGAAACTACTCAGGCTGGTTTGGATATTTTCAAACGCTTAGTTACTAATTAATACTTTACTTACTTACTCACACTAGGATACTTGCAATGTCTTTTACTGCTAATAAAAGTACAATAGCTACCATTACTTTATTGACATTTGGAGCAATAGCTGCTTTTGCTGGGCCGCAAGTTGTTCCAGCTTTAACACAACAGCCTTACGCCGACACTTCAGCGCTTCCAGTTGCAGGTGATGATAATTTTATTGCTGCTGCAGTTGAGCGAACTGGACCCGCCGTTGTACGTATTGATTCTTCACGCACTTTTACTAGTTCAAATAGCTTTGACAGTACACGAGTAGCGCGCGGTACAGGTTCCGGGTTTATATTTAGACGTGATGGCTTAATTCTTACGAATGCTCATGTAGTCGATGGCGCCGACCGAGTAACGGTAACTCTTAAAGATGGGCGCCGATATCCAGGTCGAGTCTTGGGAGAAGACCGACGTATGGATGTAGCAGTTATAGAAATTCAAGCTTCAAATTTACCTGTTGTTAACATAGGTAACTCAGACAGACTTAAACCGGGTGAGTGGGCAATAGCAATAGGCAACCCACTAGGTTTAGATAATACTGTTACAGTTGGAATTGTTAGCGGTACTGGTCGAACTAGTCGTGATATCGGCGCCCGTGGTCGTAATGTGAACTTCATCCAAACCGATGCTGCTATTAACCCAGGCAACTCTGGGGGACCACTTTTAAACCAACGCGGACAAGTTATTGGTATCAACACCGCAATAATTCAAGGCGCCCAAGGTTTAGGTTTTGCCATCCCCATCAACCAAGCACAGCAAATAGCAAACCAATTAATATCACAAGCAAGTTAATGTAACAAATAATTTAAATCGTAGGATAGGTGTCTCGCCTGTCCCCCCGCCTGTATATATTTTCAAAATAGTTGAGTCATAGACGTAAGTTGCAAATAAGTCTCTAAGTCTTGTGCTGCCTCTGAATCTTTTGCTAAAGCAGTAAAAGCAATTGCTCGATTTTGATACAAGTCGGCAGTTTCAGGTGATAGTGCAATCGCTTGATTTAAATCATCTAAGGCTTCTTGATGGCGCCCAGCTTCGTAGTGGAGGATAGCACGATTTGCAAGAACAAATGGCTGATTGCTATCAATAGCTAACGCTGTACTATAATCTGCTAACGATTTATTGACTTCACCTAACATTTCTAATACTTGGGCACGTGCTACTAATACCGAGAATTCATTAGGCTGCAAATCAAGAGCATAGGAATAAGCATCTACTGCTTTTTGAAATTCACCTAAATGCCGATAACACTGCCCAACATTTGCCCAAACTTCTGGATAAGGTGCGCTTAACTCAATGGCTTTTAGATAATCAGATAAAGCATTTTCTTTTTGACCCATCTTAAAATGTAAGTTACCTCGTAAGTTGTAATATTCAGAGTAATTTGGGTCAATTGCCATTGCAGCAGTAAAGTAATTAATAGCTTCTGTATAATTGCCAGTAAAATCATAAACTTGAGCAATATTAAAAAGTAAGACCGAGCGATAAAGGAGATGTTCGTCTGGCTGAATAAAAGTGTTAACTTGCTCATAACACCACTGACAAAGGTCGATAGCTTCTTGGTATCTACCTTGACGGTAACGAATTAATGCCAAGCCATTACGATTAAAACTTGTATGAAAAATTTTTAAGTCGGATGGCATATTGCTACAAGCTAATTCTTTTAAACCCCGTTCTATGTATAATTCTGCTGCTTCAATATCTCTTTCTTTCAACTCACGAATGTATAACATTGCCATCATAAAACAGCCCCTAAATAAATTGTCAGGGTTATTTGTTCGCTGCATGGCTTGTTCCATTACATCTAATGCTTTCAGAGGTTTATCCAACGCGACGTAGCTAGTGTATAACATTGAATCAATTAACCAGCGTTTTTCCAAGTCTTGAGGACAATAACGCTCTAACTGTACTAATGCATCCAGAGCAAAACTTAACCCTTCTTCATAAAAACCTTTTCTATTATAGATTGTGGCTGCTTTAATTTGATATTTCAAAGCTTTGAAAGGCTCGTTAGTATCGAGTAAATATTTAATCAATCTTGGTAAATGAATCTCTTGCTCAATTAGGTCATTCTTCAACTGTTCTTCAAGCTCAACAGCTATTGCCATTTGTCCAGAAATTTCTGATTCTTCAGTAATGGGTAAATTAAGGCTAACGTGTTGCAAACAATCTTGATTAAACTTACCGATAACATCTTTTAGTGCTACAGTTGTTATAGTGGGAGAAACTGTAACTATCAAAGTTAAGTTCAACTTTTGCGCGCGACGACGCATCAATTGAGCAAAAAATATTCTTAGCAAACCACTAGATAAATCATAGTTATCGCAAGCAATAATCAATTTTGAAGTTTGGCAACGTTCAAACCAAGCAGTAAGAAAATCAATAATACCGTGGATAACCCGCAATGCTCGGTCTGCGGGGTAATTGCGAATTTGCTCTTGTTCGATAGCAATATCTGTTAAGTTTGGATAACGCGCGGATATAGTACGCCGTAATGCTGGCAAAACTCTAGTTAACTCGTAATCATACTTTACAATTAAATCAGGTGCTTGTACTTGAACTTGGGGAATTATAGCGGTTAATAAATCATTTAAGCCAGCCCAAGGACCGCCAATTCTATCGCAATTCAACAATAAAGCTTTCGTTCCAACAACATCATGAGCTTCTTGAAGACATTGCTGTAAGAATTGATAACGGCGTTCACCTGACGCTGCTTTCAATACTATTACCTGACCAACTTCTTGAAGCAAGTGTTGAGTCTTGTTAATCGAGTCAATACTTAAAATCATACAATTTTACCTATTTTATGCACGAAAACTACGAATCCAAAGTCCAAGACCAATTAATTGAGGTACGCAAGCAAGTGATATTAGAAAAAGTGCGTCAATAAATGCGTAAGGATTAGCGAAAAAACCAGCATTTAAAACTACAAATAGTTTTATGCAGTAGTGCCACATTAAAGGCAATGTAATAAAAATTAAAGATGCCAGTGCTATAGTTCTCCCTACTAACCATAAAACAGCATATAAGCGAATTACAACTCTTTCTTTTGCAGGGATATGAGATTGGTCAACTCGACGCACTCTACGAATTAGCCAACTGACTTGATTACGAATAAATACTTCAGTATCTTTCATCAAGTTTTTACAGCGTAAGAAATTAGCAATCACATAATATAAATCTGTACGCATGAAGAAATAACACTGCCATAACAAACCTAACAAGTAGTTTAATAACACCGCGCGACTCAGTTGATAAACTACTGAAGACATAATAATCCAGCCATGTTTTTGAGCAAACAATACGAGTGTAATAATAGCTGCAAATACTATATCTAAAAGCGGGCCAGCTAGAAATGGAAGATAACGCTGCTTTCTGTTAACGCTCCAAATACCAGTCATGTCTGTTTCCGCAACTAGCATCCACATACGGTTACTAATACCTATGCGACAAGAAACACCAAGTGCGCGCGCTGCTACCAAGTGAGCCATTTCATGTAGAAATATTACTATACAATCGATAACAGCTAACCCTACAATCATTAAGGTAGTATTTTCAGGAAAATAATAAGCTTCCCAACTGGGAATAAGCGTAGGGTCTTTAAAAATAACAAGAAGTGTTAAAGCGCAGAGAATACAACAACCAATTAAAACTGGACGGCTAAATAATTTTTGAGCAAGTGATTGAGGAAAGTTAGCAAAGTGGTAATTTATTTTTGCAGTCGGATATGCTGATGGTTTGAGTGTAGATGTTAAAACATTATAGTTTGCTTCCGATTCAAATAAAATCTTTACAAAACCTTTACTTTCAAGGATATGGAGTAAATCCTCAATATCAGGCAACTCACCATACTTTTCTTGATAAATTAATTGACTTTCGCCAACTGTCTTTCCCAATGCCAAATAATCTAGTATTTCTACAGCATCAAATGGTAATATTAAAAAAGAATTTGTTTCTAAACGCCCGATAACAACTTCTTCACCATCAATTTGCCTGCTAAACGGGTAAACCGCAACCAGAGAATCGCTCGTACATCTCATTAATATTCTTCCAAATTAGTGAAAACCGCTACTGTTAAAGTAGCGATTTTATATAAAATTGCAAAAATCAATGTATAAACAAATCAAACGTGAGTCAGATGTTTTTATAATTAACAGACTCGGCAACAGCAACTACCGTAAGTTGATGGTCGCGTTGTTTTAAGAGTTTCAGCTTCACGGATGACAAATTTCTTCATCTGCTTTAGCTCTGGTTTATCTGTAGTCTTCATAAATTTAATCTCCTAGATTGTAAATTGATAGAAGACTTGAATTAGCCTTCTACTAACTTATATGGAGTGTTTTTAAGTTTATGCACAGTACATAAGTATTTTTTTGATTATTATTCGGGCTTATCTATAAGATATCCATCTAGTCACTACTCACTGGCGCCTGTAACATCATTAAAAGTAATGCCTAAGTTTTGCATGATATCCTTAATTGCCTGAAGTGCTTCCTCACTGGTATCATGATGAACAAGGATACTGCCTGTTTTATCGTTGTACTCGACACTATCAACAAAAGGTGGCGCCTGTAAATTTTCAACAATACGCTCCATTTCTTCTTGGTTACGATCTTCAGAATATATTCTAAATCTGGTTCGTCCAGGAGTGCTACTTACTACTTGTGTGTGATGTTGAGACATGATAATTTTGCTGATTGCTATATTAATGCGCTTAATTAAATAATAATGCGTTTAACAATGAGTAGATGTAACAGATAATTGGTCTGTTACATCAGTTAAAATTATGAGACTTTAAAACGTTCGGTAATACGTTTCATTGCTTCCTCTACATTCGCGCGGCTATTAAATGCAGAAATTCGGAAGTACCCTTCACCTGCGGCGCCAAAACCTGAGCCAGGTGTTCCGACAACGTTACAGGTGTGCAGCAGTTTGTCGAAGAAGTCCCAGCTAGATAAGTTATTTGGTGTTTTGACCCAAACGTAAGGGGCATTTACACCACCGTATACAGAAATGCCAGCTTCGGTAAGTTTCTCACGGATGATAAGGGCATTTTCCATGTAGAAGTCTATCAAAGCTTTGGTTTGCGCTTTACCCTCATCTGAGTAAACTGCCTCGGCGCCGCGTTGCACTATATAGGAAACTCCATTAAATTTGGTAGACTGGCGCCTGTTCCACAGTTTCCATATTTCCACATCGGAACCGTCGGCAGCTTTTCCTATTAGCGTTTTGGGTACAACTGTCAAAGCACATCGAGTTCCAGTAAAACCAGCATTTTTAGAGAAAGACCGAAATTCTATGGCACAGTCACGGGCGCCTTCAATTTCGTAGATAGAATGAGGAATATTCGGGTCGCTAATAAACGCTTCGTAAGCTGCATCAAAGAAAATTATCGAACCGTTCCTGAGCGCATACTCAACCCAAGCTTTTAGGTGTTCCTTACTCGCAGTGGCGCCTGTAGGATTATTAGGAAAACAAAGGTAAATTAAATCAACTTTCTGCGAAGGTATTTGGGCAGTAAAGTTATTATCAGCAGAAATAGGTAAATACACTAAACCGTCATATTCACCTTTTTCATTCACATCCCCCGTATGTCCTGCCATGACGTTTGTATCCACATATACAGGGTATACAGGGTCTGTCACCGCGATAGTATTGTTATTCCCGAAGATATCTAGAATATTACCGCAGTCACATTTAGAACCGTCGGAAATAAATATCTCCGAAGCGTCAACATCACACCTGCGCGCTTGGAAGTCGTGCTGGGCAATTTTTTCTCGTAACCAAGCATACCCCTGTTCTGGACCATACCCTTTAAAATCTTCTCGGTTCCCCATGTCCTCAACTGCCTTTATCATCGCAGTTCGACAAGCTTCAGGTAAGGGTTCCGTAACGTCACCAATTCCTAACCGTATAATTTTAGCTGACTCATTTGCTTGTGCAAACGCATTCACCCGACGCGCGATTTCTGGAAACAGATACCCAGCTTTGAGTTTGAGGTAGTTATCGTTGATTGTTGCCATTTCGTTGGATAGCTAAGACACCTAAGAAACTTAGTTTACCGCGCTTCGCAATCCTATGCTTATCAACTTTTTAGTATGTTCAAAGCAGAATAGCTTTTCTAGTTTTGCCCAGAGCGCTTCTGTTCTGGGTTTGTGACGTGTAGTAGCAATTTGAGCAAAGTGTTCGCGATTTTTTTCTTCCCTGCGTTAATTTGTTCGTCTGTAAGATTAAACTTATCACGAATCAATTTTGGTGAGTAGCTAGCTTTTAGAAAATCCATAACATCGTAAACAGTGATACGGCTGCCTGCTATACTTAACCCACGTTATGTCATAATTATTAATGGTTGACCAGTGGATGCTAATGACATAATTTGCACGTTTTGTTACAGTTTTCTCTTATATTAACAGAAAACCAGGCTTTGTAGTACAAATTATAGCGTGCATGTAAGTTATTCACAATGTTAATGTAACTTAGCTTTCTGTCCTGTTTTATACACGTAAGCCGTGAAATTTATTTTAACTCTATTGGTATAAGTAATGAAGAAATACTTAAAAGTGGTAGTTTTAATCTCTACTGTAATTGCCAGTTCAATTTTAGTACCTCAAGCTTTAGCTAGCTTTAATGGGAAATTATCAGTGCGTGTTGATGGAATCAAAAGTCTAAAAGGACAGATTTGTCTAAATGTTTTTGCCAATAGTAAAGGGTTTCCTGATAATGGCAAATTTGCGGTGGTTTCCCAATGTGTAAAAGTTACAGAAACTTCTCAAACAGTTACTTTTGCTAATTTGAAAGCAGGAACTTATGCTGTTACCGTAATTCATGATACCATTGGTAATGGCGCCCTCAAGCGCAATCCTCTTGGCATCCCCACAGGAGGTTTTGGTTTTTCCAACAACCCAGTCATACGTTTTGGTCCACCCAAATTCGGTGATTCGACTGTATTTGTTGCAGGACTAAACACAAATATCCAAATTCAATTGCAATATTTACTTGGTGGTTGATTCAGATTATCCACGCAGAGCAAATTATATTACCACCCGGAATATAATAGATCAAAAAAGGAGGTGCAGTAATGCCGCAAGTCGTAATTGTAGGGGCAGGTCCAACTGGCGCCACGCTGGCTTTACTTTTAGTCAAACGTGGCATTACTGTGTCGTTAGTCGAAGCAGCTACAGACTTTCATCGAGTATTTCGCGGTGAAGGGTTAATGCCAAGTGGTTTAGACGCCCTCAAACAAATGGGTTTATCTGAGATACTACAGCAAATACCACACCGCTCATTTGATGCTTGGGAAGTGATATTAGGCAAAAAAACACTTTTTCGTGTTGCTGAACCGATGGAGCCTAACTTTCCACCATGTACATTAGTATCACAACCACCTTTACTTACAGCTTTAATTGAACAAGCTCAAACATATTCAGAGTTTGAGTTTATTCAAGGAGTTCCAGTTAAAGATTTATTGCGGGTTGATAACCGGGTTGCAGGTGTCAAGCTTGGAGATGGTAGAGATATTTTTGCTGATATTACAATTGGGGCAGATGGTCGTAACTCTGTTATACGTCAACGCGCGGGTTTGCATCTAGAGAAACAACCCAAAGATATAGATATTCTCTGGTTTAAACTTGCCGATAGTCCGAAATTTGTATCCGAGAATATATTTTACGCCGTTTCCAACGGAGATAGAAGCTTTGGTCTTTTTCACGGCGCCGAAGAAGGTAAGCTACATTTGTCTTGGATATTGTTTTCATCCGACTCAATCGATCAAAATCCTGAACAATGGGCACCTATATTTGCTTCAGTCGCCCCATCTTGGATGGCTGAACATATTTTAACCCATGCAGATACTATCTCTAGACCAATCAAACTATCTGTTGTTATTGGTCGTTGTCCTTCTTGGTACGCACCTGGTGTAATACTCTTAGGTGATGCTGCACATCCAATGTCACCTATCCGCGCGCAAGGTATAAATGTTGCATTACGTGATGTCATTGTCACTGCTAATCATCTTGTACCGTTATTACAAGCAAAAGCTACAGGTGCCAACATTGATGCAGCACTTACTAACATTCAAGCCGAACGGGAACCAGAAATTATTCGCGCGCAGCAATTACAATCTGAAGAAGCAGACCAAGCAGAAATTTTGCGGAAGTATAGTTTTTTACGTCCAATCATGTTTATGGGCGCCCGCTTGTTGCGTCGAAAAATTCGCCGCGACTGGGTAAAACGTCAGCATGAGATGCGTGTCGGTGTTACTCAAGTTAGTTTAAAAGTGTAACGTAACCCTGTACTCATTTTGGATATTTGATATCAATCGCAAGGCAATGTAACAGAAATACTTTTAATTACACAGTGAATCTAGAAAAAATAGGTTAAAATTCTTATTTGTATTACCTACTAAAAAGTATTTTATCAGGATGTACGCTGAATTTTTGTCGGCAATACGGTCTAATCATCTGCCGATGTTATTAGACAAGGTAATCGAATTTTGTCCTTCAGTCGCTTCTGATGTATCTGTTGCAGAGGCTATTAGTTTTATATATCAAGATGCGCCGAAACAAACGCACGTTAATGCAGTAGTTTTAAATAACTCCATTCCTATAGGGCTATTAACAGATATAGATATAGTTAATTTAATAGCAGCAGGGAAAAATTTAGAATTTGTAAGGGTTGCAGATACGGTAACTCAACCTTTGGTAACACTGTCACGCGCGCAAATCAAAAATGTTAGTTGTATATTAGATAAATTTGATCATCAAACTGATTATCTGCTGATACTAGATGAAAATGCAGAAATAGAGGGGTTAATTAGTAAAACAAGTATTATTCCAGCTTTAAAAGATATTTTGCTCGAACAAGAAAATTACAGTATGATTATGCAGAGTATTTGTAATACTGTAAGTGATGGTATATTTGTATATTACATAGAAGCAAGGCGCCTTGTTGAAGCAAATCTTGCAAGCTGTAAAATGCATGGTTGTTCATACGAGGAATTACTTGCTACTCCGATGACTCAGTATATACATGAGAGTTCGCATGGTGTTTTTGCTGAGTTCATTGAGATGGTCAAGACGGGACAAAAATACTATAATACAGTTACTGGTATGCGTAAAGATGGTAGCGCATTTGATGGTGAAGTTAGAGGAGCGCAAATTAACTACAACGGTAAAATTTTTGCTGTAGCTGCTGTGAAAGATATAAGTACTCACAGGTGTTTAGAAATAGCTTTGCAAAAATTAGAGCTAAGAACAGAGGAGTTAGCTCGCGCGACTCGTATGAAAGACGAGTTTCTTGCAAATATGGGTCACGAGCTACGTACACCTCTAAATGCAGTTTTAGGTTTATCAGAAGGTTTGCTCGATGAAGTTTATGCGCCTTTGACGATAAAACAAAAAAAGGCAGTATCAAGTATTAAGACATGTGGGCAGCACCTTTTAGAATTAATTAATGATATCTTAGATTTAGCAAAGATTGAGTCTGGTCAGCTAGAAATAAATAAAAGTTTAGTAAATATCAATACTTTATGTAGTTCGATTTGGTGTTTTATTAAACAGCAAGCAAGTCAGAAAAGAATTGATTTATCGTTCAAAATCGCTCCAAATATAGATAAAATTTGGATTGATGAACTACGTATACGCCAGGTTTTAATCAATCTTTTAAGCAATGCTGTAAAATTTACATTAAATGGTGGAAGCGTCAAGCTTGTTGTTGATACTGATAAATTAAAAAAACAAATTTATTTTAGAGTTGATGATACTGGTATTGGAATAGATGATAGTAATCTGAGTAAATTGTTTCAACCATTCATGCAGATTGAGAGTTCGCTGTCTCGCAAATACTCTGGCACAGGTTTGGGGTTAGCTTTAGTACAAAAAATCACGCACATGCATGATGGTATCGTTACAGTTTCTAGCGAAGTAGGTAAGGGAAGTTCGTTCACTGTTATCCTACCTTATATTAATACTCATAATTTAAACACTAATGATTCTATCCAACCTCTAATCCCCAATATCGTGGTTGAGAATACCAGTAATGTTGATTCAAATATATCTTTAAATCGACCCTTAATTTTAATTGTAGATGATAATGCTACAAACGCTGAGTTAATAAGTGAATTTCTCATAAAAGTAGCTTATCAAACAATAGTTGTGTGCGATGGCTTAGAAGCTATTCAGCTAGCGAAACTGTATAAACCTCAGCTAATCATTATGGATGTCCAAATGCCACAACTTGATGGTTTGACTGCTATACAGCGTATACGAGAAGTGCCCGAACTTTCTCAAATTCCGATTATTGCTTTAACTGCACTGTCAATTGAGGATAAACAGCCGGCGCCTCAGAATTCCGGCTCTTGCGTACTTAACGTGCTAAAATATTAGAATATTTATTCAGCGTTTAAGTAAAATTAATTATGAAAAGAGTCCTTACTCAACTATTAAATTTATCTGACGTAGTGGTAGAATCAAGTCTACAAGAGGGTTCCGTCTTAATTTTATCAGTAAGTAAAAAGACTAAAAGCGCAGTATGCCCGGATTGCGGTAAAAAGTCCGAACATCTACAT
>NZ_JBXXZH010000045.1:0-47139 GCF_059640475.1 Calothrix sp. CBUCES-K 9914 | reverse complement strand
GTTTTCGCGGCGCCAAGTTTCTTCGCTATCTCTAATCTTTGCTCATTACCTCCAAATATCAGTACTGATGCATTATATTCTTGAGCGACAGCAACAAACATTAAGCCAATTGCGCCATCACCTAACAAAACAATTGTATCACCATGTTTGATATTCGAGCGTGCAATCCCATGTAATACGCACGCTAACGGTTCAGTCATTGCTGCAAGTTCGTATGGTAAACCATCAGGAAGTAACAGTAAATTTTGCTCAACAATGGGCGCCGGAATTTTGAGAAACTGTGCGAACGTACCGTTATTCCAGGTAAGGTTGGGACAGAGTGAATATTCTTGCTTTCGACAAAAAAAACAGTTACCACATGGTGCAGAATTATTAGCAACAACAGCGTCACCAACTTTCCACTTTGTCACATCTGAAGCAACAGCAACAATTTCCCCAGCTGCTTCATGTCCAAATAAAGTTGGTGGTTTGAGCATTTTGGCATGACCACCTCTTTTCCACACCTTTAGGTCAGTACCGCAAGTTGTTGCAGCACCTACTCTTATTACAACTTCACCTGCTTGGGGTACGGGGTCGTTTACCTGTTGGAGTCGTAAATCTTCTTGACCATAAAGTAATGCTGCAAGCAAGTTTCAATCCTCGCACTCAATATAGATCGCCTCACCTGATTTTAACAGGTGAAGCAGTTCAAACTTTAATGCAAGTCAGGAACTTAATGCCTCAGAGAATAGTCTCAGAGATAAATTACAACTACATGCTTTATGATGCAACGGTTGGTTGTGAGACGATTCCTATATTTCTTGTTTCTGTTGTGGGTACGCGGTTTACTGTCAGTAAAGAAACTTCTTGACGGCAAGATTGACATAGCCAGAATACTTTACCGTGGCGAACGTGGCGCAACAGCATGGAACTACCGCAACAGGGACAACTGTTCGCTCTCATACTCATACTATTGTTCTCCTTTTTATGTTGTTGATTTGATTTGATTTGTTTTGTATTGATTTAATATGCGCGCGACAATTCATTAAATTACGATTTTGGCAGCATGGATACGTCCGTTCTGATGAATCCGATCTTGAATAATTTTTTCGTACACTTTTTCGTATCCATCAACCATACGAGCTACGCTAAAGTTGTTTTCTACGTGTTTGCGACATTCATGACGGTTAAGCTGTAATGCTTGAGGAATCATTGCTGCCATTTCCTCATAGCTAGTACATATTAATCCACTTACTCCGTGGGCAATAACCTCTGGTACGGCGCCCATATTCATTCCGATCACTGGCGTACCAGTTGCCATTGATTCAATCATTACTAAACCAAAAGGTTCTCGCCATGTAATTGGGAACAGTGCAATTGAAGCATTTCCCAGAAGTTCTACTTTAGAAGCATTATCTACTTCACCAAGATACTCGATTTGCTTACCGTCGATATACGGTGCAATTTCGCCCTCGAAGAACTCTGTATCAACTACATCGACTTTTCCAGCCATTTTTAAACGCCATCCAGTCGCACGCGCGATTTTTATCGCATGTTGCGGTCCTTTTTCTGGTGAAAAGCGTCCTAAGAATGCTAAATAAGGTGCCTCTTTTGGTTGAGCAATGAACGGGTAATCTGACAGGTTAATACCGTTGTAAACTGTATCAACGTAATTAAGCTGGACTTGACGTTGAGTATTGCTAATGCTAACGTATGGTTGCTTTTTATGATGGGTGTAAACGTTTATATTTTCGCTGTTAAAACTACCGTGCAATGTATGCACCGTTGGTGTTGGCACAAAATTTGCGCTTAGTAATGCTGGAACGCCTACATGGGAATGAATAATATCAAATTCCTCAGCGCGCTGGTAAACGTGACTCAGTTCGAGCGTCTCGTATGCTGAATATTCCCGTAAATTTGGGTCTAAACGTAATGCACGCGGACAAATTGCTTCGAGCTTCGCAAGCGTATGGGAATCTCCTGATGCGAACAAAGTAACATCGTGACCTCGACGTACTAGTTCATCTGTCAGACGACTCACTACCAGTTCGATTCCTCCGTAACTTGGAGGTGGAACTCGTTCCCACAAGGGAGCCACTTGAGCGATTTTCATAAATTGTTTTGGTACAGGTGAAAAAGCCTAGTATCCCAGGACTATTATTAGATTTTTGGCAGAGCATTTATACTCACCCATCCCAAGTTTACATCAATCAAGGTGCCAACCAGAAAGCAATTCTTTCCGGTTAACCGTACTTGACAGCTTAATGTAAACTTTTTCGACCAATCAGCTATTAATCATTAGGTAACTACATCTATAACATTACAATCACCTATCAAAAAGCTTCATCTATCTTGGGGATCATTGAAAGCCATAAGCCTTTAGACTATAAAGTAGTAAGTATTGATTCGGCACTAATTTTATCCACACTGAGAATTTTCTACTAAGCCAGTAGCGACTAGAATCATTGAAAAAAGACAAAAAATGACTCGTTCGAGTTTAAAATCAAAGCAACGCTCTTGTAATCTTACTTAGATATTCGCGCTTGCGCTGTAGCTCAAATATGCCCGATTTATAATAGCTATTCATAATTGTAAATATCTTTGAAAAAGTATATATAACTTTATAAAAGCAAAACAAGATTTGGTAACTTATATTACAAAATCTTATTAATATTTTGTAACATTAGTAGTAATAATATATGAATGAAGAAGCTAGAGAAAATACTAATAATAGTTGGCTTCGTAAAAATTAATGAAAATAGCTACTTGGAACGTTAACTCAATTCGTACACGCTTAGAACATGTCGTCAATTGGCTAGAACAAAACCCTGTTGATGTGCTTTGCGTGCAAGAAACCAAAGTTGTTGATAAAGACTTTCCGCGCGAAAAGTTTGAGGCTCTGAATTACCATACATATATATATGGGCAAAAATCTTACAACGGGGTTGCGCTGCTGAGTAAAAAACCATTAGAACAAGTCAGTACTGGGTTTACAAGCATATTGCCAGAACTTGATTCAATATGGGACGAGCAAAAACGAGTAATTACGGGTGTAATTGACGGCATAAGAATTTTGAATCTTTACGTACCAAACGGTTCCGAAGTCGGTTGTGACAAATACGACTTCAAGCTGCGCTGGTTGACCGTACTCCGAAAATACCTACAAGTACTATTGTCGCAAAATCCCAACATTTGTATGTGTGGTGACTTTAATATTGCGCTTGAAGACAAAGATATTCATGAGAAAGCTGATATCAAAAACCATATAATGTCATCGGATGCCGAACGTCAAGCGCTCAAAGAAGTGTTAGAGTTAGGATTTGCCGATGCTTTTCGTAAATTTACTTTAGAAGCAGGACATTACAGTTGGTGGGACTATCGCACGATGGCATTTCGTCGTAACTTAGGTTGGCGCATCGACCATCATTATTTAACACCCGAACTATACGAGCGCGTAACAAGCTGCATAATTGACCAGGCGCCTAGAAAACTGGAAAAACCTAGTGACCACGCGCCAGTTATCATGGAGTTGCTAGTTTAAAACTTCATCAAATAATATCTTGGGCAACGGATTATAAACGGATGTAACGGATGGTTTATTTTTAATTGTAGGGTGTGTGACGCTACTAAAATTTGAAAACGAAGCGCAAAACTGATAGCGTCACGCACCGACTTTTGTTTGTATCCAATAATTTGTCTGTTATATCCTTTGCCAATCTTCTACCTAACAAATTTAATAACACAGACCACCAATAGTCTGTGTCATTAATTTTGGTGAGTTGTAGCATAGGCGTCTCGCCTGTGCGTGCGGTCAGGCGAGACGCCGTGAGCCGACCAAATTTAATGACATGAACCACAAAGACACAAAGGACACAAAGGAAGAAAGAAGAGAAGAGAACACACCAAAACTATTGACACAGACCAATAGTCTGTATCCTTAATTTTGGGGAGTAGAAAAAACAAACCGCAAAGGACGCAAAGGACGCAAAGGAAGAATTAAGAAGAGAAAATATACCAAAACTATTGACACAAACCACTGGTATTTCGTGTCGTTAATTTTGGGGTGTTGATAAGCTCTTACTCTTTCTCTCCGTATACTAGTTGTCTGCTACAACACACTTCTAATTAGCGTCGTTCTTTTCCTTCTCTTAAATCGCGAATTCGTGAAGCTGAACTTGGTTGTGCATTAGTTCTATTTTTTATTTTTTCACTGCGAGCAACTATTCGATGTGCAGCCCAGGCTTTACGTCGTTGCATTTCTTGCTCGATAGCTTTACTTGTTAATTCGCCCATTTGCCGCAGGGTTATTAAAATTGATTAAGACCCCAAACCCAAATCTATCCAAAATCATTATGTTTTTGGTAACAGGAGCAACTGGTGGAATCGGGCGCCGAGTGGTGCGACTTTTACGCCAACAACAACAGCATGTACGAGCGTTTGTTCGTTTAACATCGCGATATGGTGAATTAGAACATCGAGGCGCCGAGCTATTTATTGGTGATTTACGTTCTGAGCGTGATATCCAAAAAGCTTGTCGAGGTGTTCGATATATTATTAGTACTCATGGAACTGATGGTGATGCACTTGCGTTGGACTACCGTGCGAATATTGAACTAATCGACCAAGGAAAAGCACAAGGAGTTGAGCATTTTGTGTTTATCTCCGTACTTGGTGCAGATAGAGGATATGAAGATGCGCCTGTATTCAAGGCAAAACGGGAAGTCGAAAGGTATTTACAAGCTAGTGGTTTAAATTACACTATTTTGCGTCCGGCTGGATTAGCATCTAATTTATTATCGCTTGCGGAACGGTTTCGCGAAACTGGGATATATTTGCTTATTGGCGACCCAAAAAATCGAACTTCGATAGTTAGTACTGATGATTTAGCGAAGATAGCTGTTAATTCAGTTGGTGTAATTGGCGCCCGTAATCAAATTTTACCTGTAGGTGGGCCCGAAATCTTAACGCGCGAGGATATACCACGTATATTCAGTCGTATTTTCAATAAAGAGCCAGTTATAATCAATCCACCATTATTTTTAGTCGATGGGTTTCGAGGTGCATTAGGTCTAGTAAACCCACAAGCACAAAAATCCTTCGGAACCTTTAGAACATTGCTAGCGAATGAATTTTTCTGTAAAACAGAAGAGATTAATAATTTAGAAGCAATTTTCACTTTTCCCCTGGAACCGTTGGAAAGCTTCATCCGACGCTATTTAGCTACATAAATCCATTCATTGTCGAAGACAAATCTAAAATCTAAAATCTAAAATCCTATGCGTTCTCCTTTAGCTGCAAACGCTGCACAAGCACGTCAAACAAAACAAGTATTTGCTCGACCAGAGGAGCAGTTATCTTTTGAATTGGGTAAAGCGGTACAGGAGCTACCACCTTTGTATACCAGATTACTAGCGGGAACAATAAGCGCTATAGTGTTTGGTAGCATTGCATGGGCACATTTTTCCAAAGTTGATGAAGTTGCTACGGCGCCTGGGGAGCTGATTGCTTCAACTCAAGTACGTCCTGTAACATCAATTGGAAATGGATCAATTACAGCAGTACGTGTAAAAGAGGGTCAGCGTGTAGTTAAAGAACAAGTGTTAGTCGAACGCGACCCAGAATTTCAAAAATTGGATGTGACGCGATTAGCGCAGTCTGCTAAACTAATTCAACAAGATTTACGGCGCCTTGATGCAGAGCGCACGGGTAACAAAAGTGCTGGTACTCCTATACAAGATGAGCTTTTAGCTGCCCGTTTGCGGGACTTTGAAGCCAAACAAGCTGCTGCTGAAGCTGAAGCAAATAAACAAGCTGCTTTAATCGAACAAGCAAAAGTTCGACTTGTGCGCTTACAAGAGAATTTAGTAAACTCTCAAACCAGCCTTACAAATGCTCAAACAAACTTAGCAAACGCTCAAAACTTACGTCAAAAAGTCAATGCAAACGTAGCCCTCGCTAAAAAGCGCGAGGAAAGTATGGGTACTTTAACTCGTAGTGGCGCCGTTCCCAGACTTGACTATTTGGAAGCGCAAGACCGACTAAACCGTGCTAACGCTGAAATTACACGCGCGGATGATGAAATAACAAATAATCAAAACAAAATTACCGAAGCACAAGATAAAGTCGCATCATTACGAAAAGATGCATCTGCTCAACTTCAAGAAATCCGTCAAGCAGAAGCTGCCTTTCAATCTGCTCAAAATCAAGCCAAACGTTTAGCTTCTGAACGACAAAGCGAAATTTTGACGCTAATAAATAAGCGACGCGAAGAATACACTGACATTACTGGTAAACTTGAGCAAGCCCGTAAACAAACCGATTATGAAACTATTAAGTCACCAGTTGCGGGAACTGTTTACAAAGTTAAAGCAACAAAGGGTCCAGTACAATCGGGTGAAGAGTTGTTATCAATATTACCTGATGGTGAAGAGTTAATGCTTGAGGTCAAAGTACTTAACCGCGACATCGGTTTTATTCGTCAGGGAATGAAAACTAAAGTTAAAATGGCAACATTTCCTTTCCAAGAATTCGGTACAATTGAGGGTGAGGTAGCAAAAGTCAGCCCTAACGCAATTGTTGATAAAGAATTGGGATTAGTATTTCCAACAAGGATTAAGCTAAACAAGCACTCAGTTGTAGTACGCGGCAAAGAAGTACAATTTACACCAGGTATGACCGCTAATGGTGAAATAGTTACTCGTCAAAAGTCAATTTTGACCTTTATTATGGAGCCAATCACCCGCAGATTTAGCGAAGCTTTCTCTGTTAGATAAATTACCCCCAATTTACGTAGAGACGCGATTAATCGCGTCTCTATATATCTAACGTCTTGTTTTAACTGGTTGTAAGCGAATATTTATCCTACGAGTTACCACATGACAATTTCCCTTAACAACGTTAATATTTTCAATTGTGTTAGTATTAGTGTGTAAATATGTTTTATTATTTACACATCTTATCAAATTAAAGTTTTTTCATAAAGCTTTCTAAACTAAAAACATAATATTTTATAAATAGCTGACATGAAAAATATCCACCTCGTCAAAGATGTTACGTGCAACTAGCAGTTAAGAAAAATAATATTCTTTCTTTTATAACTAACTTCGTGATTTATTTTGATGATGGGCTTCTAAGAGCCGCGCGGTAGAAACATGGCGGTGGTTTCTATCAACAATTAAAGGTTCTCGCTTTTTCTTTTTACCTCTCGTTGCTTTTAAAAAACGTTTCAAATTTACCCCTGCTGTAAGCTGTTGTAAAAGTTGTGCTATTTCATCTAAAGAATATGTACCAAAAATTTCCCATTGTAGTAGTAGAATTGCAATTATCATGCCTCTATATATTCCTTGAATTTCATCTACTAAATAAAAATCAGATAAGCCAACCTCGATTTTAATAACTCCATGTACGCTTCCCAAGGCACCTCGCAAAGTCGCAAGTATATTGTATGCAACTAATGCCATTGAGAATGAAAATAAGGCAGCTTTTGGATACGCTAAAGTTTAAATTTCTCCATTGAAGTTCTCAGTTACAGTTTGAAAAAGGTTTTCTATTTTCCAACGATTACGGTATATTTCAGCAACTTCTGCTGCGCTTGCATTACTACTTGGTAAGTTTGTAAAAATTGCTATTTCCCATTCCTTATCCCGTGTCTCTACATTCAGCTTTAGCAGAACCCGTCTAAGTTGTAAAATTTATTATTCATAAGATATTTCTATTTTCTGCTCGAATAATTTTGCGGTTTCAGTTTTTCCTAAAGCTTTTAACTCACTTAATTGTTTAAAGCCTAATGACCCATGTTGAAGAATTACAAAAAACGCTTTTTTCAGTATGAGTGTATATAAAAATTTTGCTGTACAGAAGTTGCGGTCTCCACACCACACTTGTTGTGGTTTTACCTGAGAAAGTACTTGGTCAAATAACGCGCGTTCTTGAGCATGACCATCTTCAACTAAAAAAATATCTGTTACTAATTTTGATGAAGAGTCTAATATAGCTATCGCTTTTCCTGGTAACGTTTTTGCTGCGTAAGCGCGAATAGCATCTAATCTGTGATCTGTTGCCGCAAGGCATGTACCATCCACGAATTTAACTTTATATCCAGGTAATAAACTTGGTTGCTCTCCACCCATTGCTTGAACTAGATAAACTAAATCACTTGCTGTTTCTCTTAACAATGCTTGACTTACATCCAATTCAATTCCTGAGAGCTTGTTATATAATGCTTTTGTATTGATAATTTTTTCTATTGCTTTTGCTTACTTTAAATTTTATGTGAAATTGTCTAGTAGAAAAATGAAGATATAAAAAACCCGATAGCTTCTGCACATCGGGTTTATTAAGAGTATGATTATCGTATTTATTTTATGAAGATGGTATTAAGCGCAAATATTCTTGATAAGGAGCTAGCAATATCTTTCCATAGCGTTCTAAGATATTTTGCGGGTCTTGTGGGTCTGTACTAGCCATACTTGAGTATTCATATGTTTGTACTATATCTTTCTTGGTACTCCAGTAGTCAGATATGCTAGAGCTAGATATATCAGAGTTAGACATGTTAGAGCTTGTTAAGGTATTTGTTTCGGCTGTACTTAATCCACTGGTGTAATTATAAAAGCGGTTACTGTAATTTGTAGATTCGGTGCTGTTAGAGAATGGGTTAAAGCCAGAGAATATATCACCAAAATTGAAGCTAGGAATGGTACTGTTGTTTTGTCCAGCGTTTTTTGATGTGTCGGCAAGAATTTGTCTAACTTGGCTATCGCTGAGACTACGGTTTGCACTTAGCATCAGTGCAACAACACCAGCAACATGAGGAGTTGCCATTGATGTACCACTGTAGCTTTCATAGCTATTGTTTGGAACTGTTGAATATATACTGACTCCAGGCGCCGTTACGTAAGCAAGCTGTTTATTTCCAGCGCGGTTAGAAAAGCTTGCTAAATCACCATTTTTATCGACTGCACCAACTGCTATACCAGTATTTTCAGCATAACGCGCGGGATAAATAGGTGATGCACCTCCATTATTCCCTGCTGCCATCACAACAATAACACCTTTACCACTGGCATAATTGAGCGCATCCTGCATCATTTGATTAGTTCCACCACCACCAAGACTCAAATTGATAACGTTGGCGCCGTGGTCTACAGCATAGTGAATACCCTTAGTAATTGAATCATAAGAACCATTACCGGTATCATCAAGTACTTTCACAGGCATGATTTTTGCATCATATGCAATTCCTGTCACACCATAATCATTCTTTTCACCTGCGATAGTTCCAGAGACGTGAGTTCCATGTCCATCTCTGTCAATCACATCATTATTATTATCTACAAAGTTCCAACCGTGGATGTCTCCAGCATATCCATCCTTGGTGTCATCGTTGGGATTAGTCCAAATATTATCTTTCAAATCTACATGATTAATATCAACTCCAGTATCTAAAACTGCAACGACAACACCTTTACCTGTGTATCCTTTTGCCCAAGAAGAAGGTGCTTTCACCATATCGGCGCCCCAACCATTACCACCTGTATTAGCAACATCAGCAAAGGTTGGTTGACCAATACTCTTTGCAACAGCGGAAGATGCATTTACCAAACCATAACCGTTATTTGAACTATATCCTTGAGGCGTAATTGCATCATTACGAACATTGCGGTCATAAAAACGACTGCGGCGGCTTAAATTTGTATAGGTATCTATATCAGTATAATTACTACCAAAACTATTAAATGAAGTTGAAGTAATGTCTATACTTTTTTGTAAAGCTAAATCATTACTCTTGCAATTAATAAACATGAGTATTTATTCCTCAACTACTTGCTGTGGCGACATCAAATATTTGCTTTGGCTAATATTTAGACAATATGTTTAGATGAAAAGCTAATACTTCCTAGTAAAGAATAACTATGAACACACTATAAAATTTGCAGCCACTTTTACAGAAACGCTAAATTAAATATATTTTTATAAAAATTTTTCTTGTTAAGGCTAAATATGATGTTATTAGGTGGGCACTGCCCACCTAACTAGTACAAGCAATTTCAATTTAGACAAAAGCACCATCCCAATAACTAAAGCTAGCTAGAATTTGGTTCCAGTCAAGTTCCAAAATGCCAGGTTTTGACGACTCAAATCCCCAAGGATTAAATAGAGTGAATTTCTTGGTAGATGAATTATAATTTACCAAAGCATAAGCATGACTGGGAATAATATCTGGCGCCACCCCACTTGACTTAGATGCAAACCCAATTAATTTACCTGTATTAATCGCATTTATAAGTGAGTCAAAGTTTAAAATATTACTCATTGAGACTTTTTCACCAGTTATATTTGACAAAGCGTCGCTGATATAACCGCTCTTGCCTATACCTGAATAAGAATTTGTATTATCTTGGTAAATCCATCCAGATTCGTTAAGTTGTGCGTATGCTTTTTCTGCTAGTGCAACCCAGAGTTCATTCGTAGGGTTATCATAACTACTACCTTTATTGGCATAAACAAATTTACCAGCGTTATCTGTTGGTAAATATTTATCGACGGTAACGTAGTCTGCGACTTGATTACGGAAGAACCGAACTGTAAAAGTATTATCACCGTTATCAATAAACATATTCTGAATTTCGGTTGGGGAGTGAAGAGCTGTCGCAGCTAACCCCACTAGGAAAAAGCAATTATTTATCTGACCTTGTTTAACGTCTTGATAACTAACACCGTTCTGGAATAGTACACCATTTGCTTGTCGATATGTATATCCGGTAGTTGGATAATCGCTTCCTAGAAACCATTTATTCACAAGTTTGTCCATAGTCGTGCTACTGCTACCCGCAGTCAGATTACCTAGTGTACTGTTCTGATAGCTTTTGTTTGCGATATCACCGTTGACTACTTTGTTCAGTAATACTCGCACGTACTCTGGTATTCCAAGCAATGACGCATTCGCAACTAGATTCTTCAAGTCTGCAAACTCAGCAGTATCTACTACACCGTCATCCTCTGACGCGCGTAATATTCTGATTACTTCGTTGCGGTCAATAACTCCATCACTTAGAGATGAATAGACATTGGCACGCATTTTTTGATCTCGGAATAGCATATCTATCCAAGAACCAGTACTTGTAACTACTGAAACTGGTTTTGAAATTGGGTTTGTACTGTATTTGAGATTATATGTAGTATTTGCGTTCTTGAATCGAAAAACTCTGACGTAATAATTACCCGCTTCTAAATTGACATTAATAACTTCATCTTGGTCACGAAAGTTATAAGAACCAGCGATTTCTTGACCATCGCTACTTAAGACTTGGACGTTAGCATTTTCATACAAGCCATCAACAACAAGATTTAAACTACTACGGCTAGTAAAATTAAAACTATAGTAATCGTCTGTATTTGCAAATGATATTGAACCTGTCAAAACTTGGGTGTTTTGATTAAGACTCAAATCTTGACGAACACTGATATTTTGCCTAAATAAATTAACCGACATAACTTTTGCTTTATAAAATCAACTAAATTAAGCACAAAGCACCCATTGCTCCTTGTACTAAAAGGAACTTGCTAGTCAGCCACCACATCCACGCTTCGATTCATAAAATCGTTGAATTTCTATATTGCTGTTTAAACTTCTCAAACAGCCACGTTAAATACACGTAATAAAATTTGCTAATAAGCTATGTAATTACCAGTGAAGAGATTATCGGATAAAACTAATTTATACCAATTTAAAATGTCAAATTATACTTTTAGTCTTTAACATACGGTTGACAAGCGTGCCAAATTCCAAAAGAAAAACCCCCTTTGAAAGAGGAGCTTTCAAAGGGGGGTTGGGGGGTTATCAACAGGTTAAACTCTTGCCATAGCTAAAGCCGCGCGAACAGCAGCATCAGCATTCACAAAACCATAACCGTAGTATTGGTCATAACCTGTGGCGCCTAGATCAACAGCAGTCTGTGCAAGAATTGTTTTAACTTGTGCAGCAGTCAAATTTGGGTTTGCGCTCCACACAAGCGAAGCGATACCTGTAACAATTGGTGTAGATGCTGAAGTCCCATTAAATTTATCGTTATAATTAAAACTAAACGTTCCGTTTTTGTTGCTATCTGCGTTTGCTGCAACATATTCCGTTGGCGCCATTAACGTTAATGGTCTTCTACCAGCGTTAACAGTAGCTTGATCTACATAGTTAGAACCCCACCATGCGGTATAACCAACTTGCGGTTGGTTAGCAACAATCAATTCAGGATTGTTACTACTGTAATCAGCTCGTTGTCCAGGTTTTTTTGCTATGCCATACCAATCTGTATTACCCCACGATGAACCTACAGAGATGAAATTGTTATAATCCGCAGCTAAGTTGCCTGGACTGGAGATGGAACTAAGATTATCGTTACCAGCAGCAGCTACGAATAAAACATTATTTGAATTCTGAGCAACTAAATTTATAAATGCCTGCGAAGTCCCACCTGACAAACTTAAGTTAACTACCAGCTTCTGCCCTTTAGAATTAGCCTGGTCAATCAGTATTTGCGTCGCAGTTGCCAAATCTTTGTCATCGGCATTTCCACCAATTACATCAACTTGCTCAACATCTGAAAACCAATTTATTCCAGCTATTCCAATGCCATTATTTGCCGTGGCAGCAATCACGCTTTGAACAGCAGTTCCGTGGGAAGACGTATCTGATTCATCAATATAATTAGTACCCGAATAAATGGTGCTTCGCAAGTCAGGATGAATTTGACCACTGGCATTAACACCAAGTCCAGAATCTTCAATCCCAATTAGTACGTTTGCTGTACCTTGAGTAAACCGCCACGCATTTTGAACTCCCGTAGCGTGTAAGTCCCATTGCTGGTTAAACTTTTCATCGTTAGTAGTGACAGTCGCTTTAGTGCCATTAGCTAAAATTGTTAGATTTGAAAGGTCAATTGTAACGTCACTAAATTGGATTTGCTCTATACCCTCAAAGAAAATCTGGTAATAATTGCTGTTGAGCGTGATGGTATCAAAAATACGGGCGCCATTACCTGGGTTTGCTTTTACACCCCCACCAAGAGTATTTGCCCAATTAACACTAACTTGACTTAAAGCAATACCAGCAGTTTTCAAATCTAGTGTGTCGCGTTTACCTGCCCCAAAGTCAATATCACCGTTTCCTGATATATAAATGATTGGAGTACTTTGGCTTGGGTCATAAGTAAAAATGTCGGCGCCTAATGTTCCAATTTTCCACGAAGGGTTGCTGGGACTTGAAACTGGGGTTGGTGATGCTGCTGTTGCTATTGGCTTTGATAAACTAGTACTACCAACAGCAGTTGCAATGGGAGTATCAAATGAATATGGGGTGGCATCAGCTTCGTCGGGTGTTGCCGAAACTGACAAGTCGTAAAAGGTTTGGGTATTATCTTCTGTGTAATTATCTCCTGCGTATACTTGAACATAATAATTACCGCTATCAAGGTCAGCACTGATGAATTTACTTCCCTGGTCTTGTACACTCGAAAAAGCAATTACTGCACTTGGCTGTGCTAGCCCGTCATTATTATCGTCTCGAACTAATTCAACATTTAGATTACCTCCAGAATCAAAATCATTGAGTGATAAGTAAAAACTACTACGTCCCTGTAAACCAAATGTGTAACAATTGCTCGATTGCGAAGAGCTAATTGTATCAGTGAATACTTGCACATTGCTATTAATTGTTATATCCAGCGCGTTGCTTAACGAACCACCAGGAACGTCGGTAGACATATGTTATTTTTTTAAGGAGAGATACAAATACTATCAAAATCGATATTCGCTTGCTTTGGCGACAAAAAAATATCAGAGTGATTAATTTAACATAAAAAACATGAATTTTTTACCTAATCTTCACGTATTGCTTAAATTCAAGCTATCTTTACATATAAGATATAAACATTTTACCCAAGTATGTTTACTTAGGAAAGCTAGTATTTAACTCAATAATTTTTAATATTATGGTAAAATTTGTTTCGTTGACCATTTTCAATCACGTACAAACCCAAAGGATGTTGATACCATCTGAGAAATTGATAAACTAATGGTGCGATTAGATTTCTAGAATTCTGAGCTAAAATTCTAAACTTAAGAACTTAAATGCTTTCTTTAATTAACGATTTAAATCCTTGGGTTGTGGCTATCGGCCTCAATACGGCTTTATTAGCTCTTGCATCGGTGGCGCCAAAAAAACTGCTGACGAATGCAGGGTACTTCCACGCTTGGTTGCTGGGTGTATTAATTTGGGGAACTTTGGGTTTTCCAGGTTATATAGTAGTAATGTTCTATTTTCTGGTTGGTTCGTTTGTTACCAAAATTGGCATGTCAGAGAAAGAAGCTCTCGGTATCGCAGAAAAGCGTTCGGGAGCTAGAGGTCCAGAAAATGTTTGGGGTTCAGCATTGATAGCTACATTATGCGCGGTTGGCGCCATATGTACTTCTAATTCTCAACTACCATTACTCCATTCGCTTTTTCTGTTGGGTTATGTTGCGTCATTTAGTACCAAACTTTCAGATACGTGTGCTTCGGAAATAGGTAAAGCGTATGGAAAGCGTACTTTTTTAATTACAACGCTGGCTCCTGTAGCGCGCGGAACAGAAGGTGCTGTAAGTTTAGAAGGAACCATTGCCGGAGTCATTGCTTCTTTGATGCAGGCTTTAATTGGTTTGGCAGTTGGATTAATTGATAATTTTGGTATAGGCTGGTGTGTTCTCGCTGCGTTCATTGCCACTAATATTGAGAGTGTAATTGGAGCAACACTGCAATCGAGGTATACATGGCTAACAAATGAAATGGTAAATATTTTAAATACATTGATTGGCGCCGCTTCTGCTATGGTATGCAGCTGGTTATGGTTATCTCTGGTGCGGTAGGGCGCGATTGTAAAGCAATATGTTACAAAAGTTGCTTCGTCGGCTTTTTTGCAGCAACAAGATTCATATACCATGTAGATATTACTTATACAGCCAGCAGTGAGCTTGACTTTTAAATCAAGTAGAGTTGCTGATTTGCGCTTGTCAAGCTTAGGATTGCTATAGCCGTTTTGATAACAAAACGCTTAAAATGTAGAATTTCCAAAGGTTGGGGAACGCAAACCGTCCTAGATAGCTTCTGCTGACAAACAATAGTATAATTCTTGAACGTATTTATTTATACGTACTTAGCTCAATGGAATCTCTATCATTTATAACCGTCGATGAACAATCAATTTCCGTGGTGCAAGCAGTAAAATACCTGCAAGCGTCCGGAAAGTTGGGACAGTTCATAGGTGATATTCTCCGTCAATACGTAATTGACGAGGAAACCTCAGCCCGTGAGGATATTACCATTAGTCCAGCTTTAACAGAACAAGCGATAATCGATTTTCGTTTAAAAAATCAACTTACAGACCCGCAGCGTTTCAACGACTGGTTGAAGAATAGCGGGACAAATTACGAAACCTTTCACTCGTCGGTTGCTTCCAGTTTTAAGTTAGAGAAACTCAAAGCAGTGGTTTCTGAACCAAAACTTCAAGAATATTTTATTGAACGTAAGATTTTTCTCGATAGAGTAGTGTTATCCCGAATCATCGTTGATAACCGGGAACTGGCGGAGGAACTGCACGCGCAAATTGATGAAGGCGCACCATTTGAACAAATTGCGCGCGAATATTCCCTCGCTGATGACAAAGTGGTCAACGGGATGATGGGACCAGTTAGCCGGGGAACATTACCAGATATACTAAGAGCGGCAATCGATGTGGCTTCTCCAGGTACATTAGTTGGACCGTTGGAATTAGAAGGACGCTTTGGTTTGTTTCGCGTGGAACAATTCTTAACAGCGTCACTGGATGATACTCAACTAAAGCAGACACTACAAAACGAGTTGTTTGAGAAATGGCTAGCAGAGAAAATTCAAAAGCTTACAGTCAGACTGCAAGTGGGCTAACTGCCTCCGATAAGGACTTGCATTTATCAGTGCTAGCATCTTTACCTTGGGAAGAGGCGCCGTTTTGCTGGTTAACACCCGAAGGTAAAAATGTACTAAAAAATAGTGCTGAGACATCCCGCTACGGGTTAGGTGAAAAAATATGGTCAAGAACTGAGCGTGGTTTACACTATTTTATTGTCACGGGTAAAGTGAGACTGCGCGAGGAAGAAACTAGTAAACCATTGGCAACAATGGAAGCTGGTGACTGGTTTGGTGATTTGCTTTTATGCGCGGTTGACTGTAAAGCTGTAGCTGCTAGCAAAGAAGTAACAGTAGTTAGTTGGGATGTTGAAACTTGGCGAAAAGTTTCCAACGCCCAAGTTGATGCATTTTGGGAAGGTTCTGTATCTGAAGTAAACGAAAAAAGCCAAATAGATCAACTTGCCAGGACTGAGATAACACCAATTCAACGGGATGAAGTGAAATCCCAATTGGTTGAATATGATCAGCATTCAAGGCTTGAGACACCGAGCGACGATTATTCTACTCCCAGTGCCTCTGGGTCGAGAACGCAACAGTCACAATTTCAACGCGAACTATTAGCAACAGCATCATCACAAGCAGCAAGTGGATATCCCTTTGTTGCGAGTCACAATACTGGGGCAGCATGTTTAACAATGGCTGCCATTTATTTGAAAAACCCGGTTCAGCTTGAGTGGGTACAGCGTCAACTTCGGGGTCAGCGCCCAAAAAACCTTGTTGAGTCAGCAGAAAAACTAGGGTTTGTTTTACGACGTTTACGGGTAACGTGGTCGGAGTTGAGACAGTTGTCTTACCCTGCTTTAATGCGTTTAAATACAGGTCAAACAAAGGAAGCTACCTGGGTTACTGTCTACGCAATGAAGGGAGACCGACTTATTGTTGCTAACCCTCTCAACCCTGAAGGTAAGTGCGAAAGTTTGCTGCAACAAATGGTTATTGAAGCTTGGGACGGCAATTTATGGCAAGCTGAAGTAGTTCAAAAGCAGGAGAAATTTAACTTAAGCTGGTTTTTGCCAGCAGTGATGCGATACCGAGGTTTACTTACTGAGGTATTATTAGCGTCATTTACGTTACAGTTACTGGGACTAACAACACCATTAATTACCCAAGTCGTTATTGACAAGGTAATGGTGCAGGAGAGTTTGGCGACTCTCGATGTAATGGCTATAGCTTTATTATCTGTAGCGTTGTTTGAAGCATTACTTGGTATACTTCGCTTATTTATCTTTACCCATACCGCGCGGCGCCTCGATTTAAGTTTATCAGCGCAGTTGTTCCGTCACTTAATGCGGCTACCTCTAGCATATTTTGAATCGCGTCGAGTCGGAGATACTGTAGCGCGCGTTCAGGAACTCGAACAAATTCGTCAATTTTTAACAGGAACTGCATTAACTGTTGTACTAGACAGTATATTTGCTGTTGTATATTTGGCGTTAATGTTCTACTACAGCATTCCTTTGACCTTCGCTGGGTTAGCAGTCCTACCGTTATTTGCCATATTGACATTAGTTGCTACACCAATTTTACGTAGCTGGCTCAATGAAACCTTTAACCGCAGTGCCGACAGTCAATCATTCCTAGTAGAAACGGTTACAGGTATTCACTCCGTCAAAGCTCATGCTGCTGAACCAGTAGCGCGCGACCGTTGGGAAGGATTATTTGCCAGGTTTATTCGCACAGGCTTTAAAGCATCTACCACTCAAAATATCAGTAGTAACATCGGTGACTTTTTAACGAACCTTTCTTCGTTGCTAATTTTATGGTTCGGCGCCAAATTAGTTATCGAGCAAAAGCTAACTATCGGTCAACTTGTGGCGTTTCAGATGTTATCGGGACGTGTGACTGGTCCCTTACTACGTTTAGTTCAACTTTGGCAAAACTTACAACAAGTACTACTATCAGTAGACCGTATCGGCGATATATTGAACGTGGCGCCGGAAGCAGAACCAGGAACAGGGTTAGTACTACCACCATTAAAAGGCGAAGTCAAATTCGAGCAAGTGTTTTTCCGTTATAAAGAAGGAACTGAACCCGTACTGCGTGGAATATCATTTGACGTAGAACCTGGACAGTTTGTAGGTATAGTAGGGCGAAGTGGTTCCGGAAAAAGTACTCTTTCCAAATTACTACAGAGACTATATACAATCGAATCGGGTCGTATTTTAATTGATGGGTTTGATATAAAGAGCGTAGACCTATCGTCACTGCGGCAACAAATAGCTGTTGTTCTCCAAGAAGACTTTTTATTTAATGCTTCCATCTTGGAAAACATCACTTTAGGAAACCCAGATATTTCAGCCGAACAAGTAGTGGAAGCAGCGCGTCTTGCCGTCGCTCACGATTTTATCAGTCAACTACCCCACGGTTACGAAACAAACGCAGGTGAAAGAGGAACTGCACTATCAGGAGGTCAACGTCAGCGTATAGCTTTAGCAAGACTATTTTTATCACAGGCGCCGATACTAATATTAGACGAAGCAACAAGCGCACTCGACGCAGAAACCGAACAGCAAGTACTGCAAAACCTCCAAAAAATCTCACAAAACCGCACAGTGTTTATTATTGCTCACCGCTTTGCCCCATTAAAGCGCGCGAACCAAATTTTAGTAATGGAACGCGGAGTAATAGCTGAACGCGGAACACACGAAGGACTACTACGCGATAAAGGACTATATTGGTCACTCTATCAGCGTCAGCAAGCCAACGTTTAAGAGTAGAAAGTGCGCTCGTGCTGAGTGCTAAGTAAACTTCATATCTTGTGGAATGGGCATCCTTGCCCGTTCCAAATATTAGGATGTGTAAAGAAAAGGCGCCTATATCTCAAAACTTTTGACATGAAGCACTAATGGTTTATGTCATTAATTTTAATGGTATATCTTTTTACCACAGAGACACAGAGTTCACAGAGAGAAGAGTTAAAAGAGTTTGTTTTCGGCGCCGAAAGCCAGCTCTATTTTATTGCTTCAAATGAAACTTTGGGTGGGCGGCGCCCACCAAAACAATTAAACTTACGCTGTAGTAACTAGTTTTTCTATTGCCTCCCTCGCAGCTATCAGAGATTTTTCTCGTGTTCCATCACCTGATAGATTTTCGGCATGAATAAAGGAAACATCAGTAACACCTAAAAACCCAAACAATGTCCGCAGGTAAGGTTCCTGAAAATCGTATTGTGCCAATGGTGTACCCTGAGCAAAGCTACCTCCGCGCGCAGTAATAACCAAAGCTTTTTTATTTTTGAGTAAACCTTCAAATCCATTTTGGCTAATTGTGAAAGTTCTTCCTACCCTTGCTACCTGGTCAACATACGCTTTGAAAACCGAGGAAATGCCAAAGTTATACATTGGGGCGCCAAACACATAAATATTTGCTGCAACTAACTCATCAATTAGTTCATCAGAAATCTTCAAAGCAGCTTCTAATGCAGGAGTGCGCTGGTCAGGAGGACTAAAGGCGCCTGCTATCCAAGCTTCATCAACATGAGGAATAGGGTTATGTCCAATATCCCTATAAGTTACCGTATCACCAGGATGGGCTTGTAACCAAGCGCTGACAAATTCCTTGGTCAAACTACGAGAAATAGAACGCTCTCCGCGAGGACTTGTATCGACATGTAGAATATTTGCCATGATGTAGCCTAATTATAGTGCTATTTAATATTACTTAATGATTCCAAACGTGTGTATTTCTTTCATTTGGTAATTACAACCAATTTTTTAGATAATTAATCAAGGGTTGAAAACTCTACTTTATTTTTATATCCAGTTATCTATACGCAAATCCACTATCTGCCCAAAATCCGAAGAATTCCTAGTTAGTAAAATAGCATTGTTTACTTTGGTAATCGAGGCAATTTTCAAGTCCATTGTGCCAAGTCTAGGATACAACTTCTTAAGTCGTTGAAACTCTTGCGCTGCTTCTTGTTCAAACTCGATAACAGCGATAGCGCAATAATTCATTAATTGCCGATGAAGCTTTTGATAACCTTCAACCTGTCTCTCAACAGTCTTAGCTTTTGCTATTTGACTCAACCATCCTCGCATTTGTTCTTCGTAGCTAATGATAGTTGCTGCTACCTGGCCAGGGTTGATGTTAGCTAATCTTAGTAAAAGACTTTGTGCCTCCATACCTCCCCTATCCAAAATGCTAATATGGTCAGTATCAAGAATGTACATCGCTCCTTTCGTCTGGTTCTAGAGAATTAGAGCGTAGGGATTCGCGGTATTCACGCCCTAGCTTCATCGCTTCATCATACACTGGGTCGTTAGCAAATGTTCCATGAATTTTTTCCCACCAAGGAGTATTTGCATTTTCATCCAATTTATTTTTAAGTCGTGCAACTTCAGCTTCTAAAATTGCGACTCTTTCCTCTAGCTTTTCTGGTACTATTGACATAAATAACCTCTATCTTTATTGCAAAAAGTAACAACAGAGTTAAATTTTATTCCTTTATAGATAGATTTTTAGTGCCATCCTAAAGTTTGATCGTGTGCTATTACATGTGAGAACAACAGTCAAAATATTTCCTATTATAACTGTTTTTACTTAAAAATGTCCACCCAATATGAGGTATACGAACGTTTGTATGACTGGCGCCTATACCTTATCATCCACTTGTATCTTAGGAATCTCCTTCGCAGTTAAAGTTATAATCTTCCCATTTTTCATAAAACTAATAGACTCACGCCCGCCTGCGGTGTATTTCAATCGCTTGGGCAACAGCAGCTTTAACTCCAGCTTCTATTTTACGATGTAAATTTATCATTTCTTCTTCAGTCATTTTAATTGTAGCACCTAACTGTTAATAACCTTCAATAATTCCCTCAAAGTCAATTACAATGGGGTGATCTTTACAAATACCATAAGTTTCTTCAAAGAAGCCAGACGCCCAGCCTTTTCCTTTCCAACTAACAAGTTTGAAGGTAACAGTTACTTCTAACTCAACATTAGATAATCCAGTAGGAACATCTAGATGTAAAATACCATCTCCACCAACATAATAATGCTTATTTACAGTGTTCATCTACTAATCTTTTTCATAATCATCTAAGTTTTCGTCATATTCTACCGACTCAATGTCATCAGGTTCAGCCTCTTGCTCAATATTAATAGTAGATAAATAAGACTTACCCATAGCTTTTTCAATTTTTTCCAAAAGTGACTTTTGTCGAGCATACAAAAAATTATCTTGGCGTAGAAGCTTAGTTTCAATAAGATGTGTTTGTAAGAACTCATCAATATGAGCTTCTGTAACCCCAGCTTCCTTTTGAACTTTTGGCAAATAAACGCTTGGAGCTTTACCTCCAATCATACGGTTGGTTCTTGCTGAAATAGGAGTTTTGTTTAAAATACAATCCCAAAGTTTAGCGTCAATTCCTTGTTCTTTACACCAGTGCTGCGGAAATATATGGTGAATATCTATCTTATCATCAAAATATATTTCAGTGTCTATTGGACTGCCTGTACGAAAATCAACACTACCATTATGGAGTAGTAAAGCAAACAAACCTTTGTAAGCTGCACTGTTGCGTGTACGTAAACTTAAAAGACGACCTGGTGCAAAATTGGCACTTGTAACAGTATCTGGTTCAGAACCGTCATTAACCCATGCTAAAACTTCCTGTAAATCTTTAGCAAGCCTCGTTTCTATGGCGCCACTATAGAGTTCTCCAAAAACTCCACACCAGTACCAACGTGCTAATTTTGAGCTGACTCCTGCATTATCTGCTTGCTTCCCTAATATTGCGAAAATAGCAGCCAGTGCAGTTAGTTGAGGTCGATATGGTAAATCTCTTGCTGTAAATATTTTTAGGGTATGAAGTAATTTTGCTGCTTTTTCAAAACCTCTTGTAACTGCCTCATTCAAATTTTTGTACTCGTCAACAGTTAGTTTTAAAATGTCTTTACGAGTACAGCTTACGGCGCCACCGTGAGGCAAACGTTCTTTTGTAACAACCAAACTAACAGCTTGTAAAAAATCAGTGTTTTGAAGATTTTCCAAGATTTTGAATTGCTTAAGTTTCTTTTCGCGCTTATCCCAATCATCCCGCAAGTTAAATTCATCAACAGCATAAGTAGCTGTTAATAGTTCAAAAACAGTGAGAGAAACACCTCCTGTGTTTACCTTTTCAAAAACCTGACAAACTGCTTCTCTAGGCGTTTCTTTTGAAAGCTGAATAATTGGTACTTGATATTGCTGATAAGGTTGAATTACTTCTTGGTAAAAATTAGTCCAGCGCGTTAGACGTTCTGAGATAGTAATAGGGTCAAGTTGCAAATATGTTTGCATCCACTGATTTTGACCTAAAGTATCAAAAACAAGATTTAATGGAAAAACTTCTGAGCTACACTCTTTTTCAATTGACGAGTAATCAGCAATAACTTCACCACGAAAATTCTTTATAAGCTTATCGCTTGGCACACTAATAATTGCATCTTCACGTTCAGCATTTGCTGAAAGCGCTTTACCAATATCAACATAATACCAAAGCTTAGTATCTCTACCGCGCGCGTCTTTAGTTTGAACAGGATTAGAACAAAAAAGTACTTGAAACAATGAAGTTATACGTTGTTGTCCATCTAAAATCAAGTATCCTGGTTTTTGTATTGTATCAAGTAAAACACCTTCTAGCACACGATGCTTAAATTTGACGGCAGGATTACCTGTTTCCAGCATCATTACTGCGCCAATTGGGTAAGATAAAGAAACACTAGCTAGTAGAGAGCGTATTTGCTCATCATTCCAAACCCAGCTACGCTGAAAGTCTGGCAGTTGAGTTTTACCTTCCTTTGTGTTTTCTAATATTTGCCGTAGAGATTCTTTAATGCTTTGAGTACTTGCAATTGCTGGCATATTATTTTTATTTTTATACAAGAAAACAACTCTAGGGTTTCAAGTGCCCTGAAATACAGTTTAAGGTTAACTTAAGTAGCTGTCATGTATCAAGTTAGTCGTTTAATACTATGGTACTAAATTATGTAAAGCTATTACAAGTAGAGGCAGTATAAAGCTAAAATTTTATTTAACTTGATAGCCAGATGAATTTATAAACAATAACGAGTAATTATGTCTGTTTTAATAGAAGCATTAGAAAGAATCCGAGAAAAGCTTCTTAAGTACAAACCTGAAGTTGCCTCTAAGCTGCAACCAGGATTAAACCGTCAAGAAATAGAGGAGTTAGTCAAAGACTTCCCGTTCTCTTTACCTGAAGAAGTTTATGAACTTTACCAATGGCATAATGGTACGCAAGGCGCCAGACTCATATCATCTTCTCCTTATACAAGCATCATGCTTTATCTAATTGTATCAACTACTAATTTATCTGTGTTACGTGAGTATACGTTTGCGCCCACCTACATTAAAGGACGGCGCCTATATATCAATACTTATGTAGCATTTGTAGTATAGCACAAGATTTTACTAAAGGTTACGTGCATTACTGTACTAACTATCCAGTTACATCTAGTTCTATATTCAAGGTTGAAGAATGGGAATTAATATGATTATTGTTGGTGCCGTTGTTTCAAGACAAATGCAGGACAGTCGGAAAAGAGTATCTTGACCGTATTAAGCTGATAGGCAGTGCCCACGCTACGAACATTGATATACACGCAAACCTCTTTTGGCTTCAATATCAAATTTTAAACCTACTTCTTGTCCTAAAACAGTTTGCACTACGTTAATTGATTCATCGTTAACTTGAATACTTTCAATTTGAGCTAACTGACAGTAAGCTTCACTGACAAGAAAAATACTTGCTCCAACAGATAAAGAAGTACAAGATTGCATTTTCACTATTGCCGCTTTAGGAGTTTTAAACCATTCTGTAATTGTGCTTATTTCTTGTGCTTGTCCTACAAATTCCTGTTGTTGAATAACTGTATAAGTCATCAACTCTGTAAGAGCTTCACATAAAGCTTCTACAAAATTACAAAATTCAAGCAATGATTTAGTGTTAAGAATTTTTTGTGGCGTTCCATGAGCAGCTTCATTACGGTAGTTAATTAAACGAAGAAGTTCAGCTTCAGCCGTACTTCTATTTCCTTTCACCTGCTCTATAAAAATTTGAACTTTTCTATGCTTCTCAATCCAACTCCATACGTTTAAAATGCCAGCATCTGCTAAAAATTGCTCTAGAATTTCTCTACGTAAATTCTGTTCATGAATCAGGAAAGCTTCAGGTAGTAGTTGGTACCCTTGATTAACTGTTACTCCCGAATATATACCACTCATAACTTTTTCTATAGGAAGATGCTTATACCTATTTTTATGTAAATTAGTTAACAGCTTACCTACTCCTATCTAATGGGTATTTTTTATTCTTTCATCTAGGTCAGAGTAATTGAAGTATATTTTTGGTAAAATAAGTAGCCAATTTTTGACTAAATCTTCGGCAAAGCTTTCATAAATTGAATATAATCTTGTAACTACAGCACAATGTTCATAAGTTATTGACTGTTCAGTACTAGGAATATCTTGCTTTAGTTTGGCGATTAACTCTAGCTCCTCTTCTGCTGACTGCCTACTAATCAAGTCTCTTAAATTATTATTGGTTTTTGTAGTAAGACGGACAGCGGAAATATGCTCTCGAACTGTCTCCAGAATATTCTGAAACATTAAATTTTATCCTGCAATCACCCTAGAAAGCATATCATCGAACAGTTGAATTTTCCTTTGAAGGATATCAGTTGTAATATCCATATTATCTGTAAATAAACCAAATTCAACTTTTTCAAATATCTTCTTCGTTTCTTCAACTATTCTCAATTTACGCTCGACTAATATATCAGAGGAGTGCAAATGTTTACTCAATCCAACCATAACAGCAATATAATAGGCTTTATCTGCTTTTTCAACCCAATTATTTAATCTTACATTAAAAGGTTTGAAGAGATTCTCTTTGTATATATCGTGAGCTAGTGTTATTGTTTTAAGGAAAATCTCTTTAAGAAATTGAATATCCTCATTCTTAAAATTCATGCTTCTAAACATGTAAATGTCAAGAAAATCTTGTAATTTTCCTTGATAACCTTGTAGATGACGAAGCGCAAAAAACTTTAGAATCAATTCAGCGTCTTCCATATTTTGATGAAGTTTGTTCATAGCTAATTTATCTGGTTCATCTATGGCTATTTCCCAAGATGAGGCAAATATACTGCTAGACGCTAAATCAATTAATAATTGATTTAACTTGCCATAGTAAACATAGCTACGAAATTCTTGATTTGTCAAAGGTTCGCTGATGCTTGTTCTATTTAGTCGTTCAAAAATTATTTTGTTTTGCTGAGATACTTCTTCGGCATTAAAAGTGTTATCCGTAAGCAGCACAACTGTATCTATTGGGCGACGATTAATATTTTCCTTGAAGTTCTCAGGTATTTGATTATATGTAAGTTTGTTAAGCTCAGGGTTTAATTCTAAACCTGTAAGCTGTAATTTATTATCATAAAAATCTTTGATTGCAAGAATTCTTTGTTTACCATCAATCACTATATATGAGTTATGCCCTTTCTGATATAAAGTAATGGACGGAACTGGGAAATTATATAAAAACGATTCAATTAACCTTGACTGCGCTTGTTTATCCCAAGATAATCGTCTTTGATAAAAGTTATTTATATCTATGTAATTAGGATTATCTAATAAACGAGCTAAAACGGGTAACTTCTCACTACCCACCATCTGGATTATTTTTTTACCTCCAAAAGCAAGTTGATAATCGTTCTTATTATCCAAACCTTGGTTAACATGGTTTTTTGAAGGTAATTTTTTCCATATGTTCTTTTCGCTAGGCGCCATTAGCATATGACTTCTCTCCTTATACAAGCATTATGGGCTTTATCTAATTGTATCAACTACTAAATGCCTGTCACGTGGGTATCCAAGGCGCCCATCTAATATATCAAAGGACGGCGCCTACTACGAAACTTAATTGTAGGTTGGGTGTCCGATTGGAACCCAACAGCCAATCACTCAAAACCTTTACCCAACCTACAAGCGCATCTACGCGAAAGTTGTTAAGTAAGTAGCATTCCAAAAGGCGCCAGTGTACCAACATTTATGTAATACTTGTAGCATAACATAATATCTAGTGAAAGACTGATTTACTTACACCATTGCTAGTCATTCTGTAGTATCCGCAAAAATAAATTGCCCAGGACAAACTATTATATTAAAGTACTCAAAGCCTCCAATGAAATTAGAATTAGGTATAGCTACATCTACCGCATAGCCTTCTGGGTTTTCATAACATTCAACAACAGTACCCAAAGTATTTTGAGGAATTAACTGACTACTAAAATCGTCCTTTATTTCAACCAATGTTTTAATTTGGTCATAAAGTTTCGCTTTCATAAATTTTCCCTATGCTGTACAAGTTTACATCAAGCCACAGCGTATCCAGTGTACGGACGTTTGTATGGTGGTTGTAACCCTAGTACGATATCTTCCTTTAACACTCCCATCTCTAAAAGTTCCAGCGCAAGGTCAACATCCGTCATGTTTTGCTGAATCCAAATTTTCCCATTTTTAATGTTAAAGTGCATTACACTCTGATATACACGGTGTAAACCATTCCAACCAACGCGCATTAATTGATAGTGGTGATGTGTTGTATCAAAGATTAGCTCGTTTTCAATGTCTTGCTGCTTGGGTTTGTAGCTACCGTGCCTGGTTAAGACAGTTTGTATATGTTGGCGATACTGTTCTAGTTTATCCATTTTACTGGCGCCTCCAGCCATTGGGTCGTAGACTAATAATTTTAATTTATCCTGTCGCACTACTGTTTGAGCAAGGGTATAATTATTCGCTAGTCTAAAAAAGCAAAATTTATAAGTTATTAGTAAAATGACTAACGTAGTACACCCTGATTGCCCATTATATCACGAAACATTTGAACTTCTTGCTAAAAAAGAAACTTTAAAATTTTACTTAGCCCATCAGAACGAATTTGATAAATATGTTATTCAACCAACAAATAATATTGTTGATGAAGTAATATCTCAATTATCTAATTATATTATTGAACAACTAGATATACAACATTGTGTATCAAACAAACCATCAGAAAACAGATACGAATGCTGCTTTTATATAAAAAATTATAATAATAACAATGCTCATTTCTTTTTGACAATTACAAATGACAACTTTTACTTTGGATTTTTTATATCTAAAAATAGTGATGATAAACAAAAATTTATACGTAATTACCTAACTTGTCGTGACTTAAAGGAAATTATTCTTCAGCATACTCATATTGAAAGTGATTGTACTTTACACTCCGAAAAAAAGCTTGATCGTATTAATCGTTTAGGCGACTGGCTAAAACATTTATCAAGACAAAATAGTAAGACAAAAAATATACAAGCAAGTGTACATATTAAAAAGGTTGATATACTTCAATGTTCTATTCAACAGTTAGCAATTAAAATTAAGTCAACCTTTGAAGGACTATTCCCTTTAATGTTAGTAGCTACATCTAATGACCCAGTGCATAGAATTAGAGTATATATAGACTCTTTTCGAGTATCAAATATTAAGTCAGTAGACTCTCAAAATACTAATAGTAGTAACATTTCAATTGAAATAGCTAAGAGTATTAAAGTTGAAAAAGAATATAGTTTAAGTCAGTGTGCTAAAGATACTGGCTATGATGAGGCTAAATTAAAACGATGGTTGCATGTGCTTAATAGAAAAGGTCAAATAATATTGTGTGGTTCACCAGGAAGTGGAAAAACATTTATTGCTGAAAGCATTGCAAGAAGCTTAATTGCTGGATCTGATGCCTTTTGGGAACTGATACAATTTCATGCTGGGTATAGTTACGAAGATTTTGTTCAAGGTATCCGACCTCAAAGTGAAGATGGAGATTTAACTTATCCACTTCTTCCAGGCAGATTTATAGAATTTTGTGAAAAGGCAGAAACTTGTCAAGATACTTGTGTTCTAATTATTGATGAAATTAATCGCGCAAATCTGTCTCAAGTTTTTGGCGAGTTAATGTATTTACTTGAATATCGTGATAGAGAAATACCTCTTGCTACTGGTGGAATGTTTCGCATCCCAAAAAATGTTCGCATCATTGGCACTATGAATACAGCAGATAGGTCAATTGCACTAGTTGACTATGCACTGCGTCGTCGTTTTGCATTTATTGAAATTCGTCCAAATTACGAAGTTTTGCGGCAATACCATCAAAAAACAGGTTTTGCCGTAGATGGATTGATTCAAGTTCTACAACAAGTAAATCAATCAATAGCAGATAAAAATTTTGAAATTGGTATTTCTTTCTTTCTAACGGAGAGCTTGGAAGAAGATATTGAAGATATCTGGTGTATGGAAATTGAACCTTATTTAGAAGAGTTCTTTTTTAATCAATTAGATAAAGTAAGTGAATTTCGTTGGCAAAAAGTACAGCATATAATAACTGTATGAAGCAAGATAAAGCAAAAACTATTGAATTAAACGAGTATGAAGAAAAGTATTTTGTTAAAGAAGACATTTATGAGTTAGCTGGAATCGAGTTATGTGAGAAATACAAAAATCAATTGGAGATAGATTTTCCAAACTATAGAACAAACAATAAATGGAAATTAAAAGCAAAAGGATGGGTAGGTTATATCCCTATTACTTCTGATATTCACTTGAAGCTTAATCCTAAAGTACCTATAAAAAATCTTTTTGGAATGTTAGAGTATGCTTATAAACTTAGAAGCTTTAAATTTTTAGAAGGGATAATAAACTGTGACTCTATACAAGATTTTTATAGTCAGCTTGCTTATTTATTTTGCCAGAGAGTTTTAGAGCGCTGTCGTCAAGGATTATATCGAAATTATCTACATAGAAACGACCAACTTAAATATGTCCGTGGACGTTTGAATGTCCAAGAAGCAATTAAAAAACCTTGGGACGTTAAATTAACATGTAATTACCAAGAACACACTGCTGACATTATAGACAACCAAATTTTGCTATGGACAGTTTATATCATAGGTCGTAGCGGTTTGTGTTCAGAAAAAGTATCTGCGACTGTACGAAGGGCTTTTCATGCACTACAAGGTTTTGTTACGCTACAAGTTTATAGCTCAAAGGATTGTATTGGAATAAATTATAATCGTTTAAATCAGGATTACGAACTGTTACACAATCTCTGTCGATTATTTTTGGATAATTCTGTTCCTACCCATGAAACAGGGCAATATATCGCGCTACCTTTTCTTGTGGATATGGCAAGGTTATATGAATTATTTATTGCCGAATGGCTTAAAGTAAATTTACCTCAAGGTTGGATGATCAAGTATCAAGAAAGGATTAATATTGCCAAAAGCTTGTATTTTAAAACTGATTTAGTAGTTTATGAAAGCTTGAGTGGTGTTCCTCGCTTTATTATTGATACAAAATATAAGAATACAACCAGCGTATCATCTGATGATGTCGCGCAAGTTATAGCTTATGCTGTTTCCAAAAATTGCAAAGAAGCTATTTTGCTCTATCCAACTTATTTAAAGTACCCTTTAGATAAATATGTCGGAGATATTCGAGTTCGCAGCTTAACTTTTTCACTCGATAATGATTTTGAACATGCGGGCAATACTTTTTTGCATGAGTTGTTATTTTAAACTAATTAATCCACCAGGGATTAAAAATCCCTGGCTCATAGCGAAAGTCCTTTGAAACGGACTATTATTTTTTATCTCGACTTAAGAATCTATAGCCGACAGCGAGCATGAAGGCTTAATTAACTTTTATATATTTTATTCCCTGTTGAGTTGGTGCATCATCTTCAGAATCATCTCGTTCTAAATGTGTGTTAGTAGTTGCTTGTGTGTGGTGCTGTTTTTGATTGTTTACATAAGCTATAGCATTCTCTAGATACTTTGTTCCCATTGAAAAAACACCGTATCCACGTTGCCAGCTAAATTTTTCTGCATTTAACGGTGATTCTAAATTAAAGTGGTGCGCGCTGCTTCCTTTTATATTTTTGACAAATTCCGAAATTGCTAAACTTGGTGGAATTGATGTGACAATATGAATATGGTCTTCCATTCCGCCAATCGCGTGAATAATGCAATCAAGGTGATCAGCTTTTCCTATTATATAATCATAAAGGTTTGCTTCTCTTTCTGCGGGAATTAGCTTTCGTCGTTCTTTGGTTGCCCAAACTAGATGATAATACAGGCGCCAATATGCCATAATTTGTTTGAAACTGTAATTTTATCGATAGTTTAATAATTTCGGTTTTAGCTTATCTTGCTTGGGTTTGTAAATATATAATTTCGAGAAAGAGTCAAATTTATGATTAAAAAATTATTAAGTTGGCGCCTGCGTATTATCCAAACCCGCCTCGGATTAAAAATCCAAGGCTCATAGCAAAAGTCCGTTGAAACGGACTAGCATATAAAAAATTATTTAAAAATTCTTTGCGGGTGCCTGCTTATTATCCAAACCTGCCTCGGATTAAAATCCAAGGCTCATAGCAAAAGTCCGTTGAAACGGACTAGCATATAAAAAATTATTTAAAAATTCTTTAGTCCTCTTTAGAGGACTTTCGCTATGAGCTTGGGGTTTGAACCCAAGCGGTTAAAAATTTACGCGCTGAAGTATTTAGCTACAGGGTGATAAGTAATAATAGCCGTTGTACTTTGTTCAGGGTACAATTGCTCACTTTCATCCATGTGCATCTTAATACGTTCGGCGCCCAACAATTCCAGCTGTTTATACTGGTCTTGAATATTTGGACAAGCAGGATAACCAAAGCTATACCGTGAACCTTGATATCTTTGTGCCAACATATCCCGAATATTATCAGGTTCCTGCGCGCCAAACCCTAACTCACGGCGTATTCTTGCATGTGACCACTCAGCCAAAGCTTCTGCTGTTTGCACTGCTAAACCGTGGAAATACAGGTAATCTGTGTATTGATTGTCTTTGTACAGCTTTTGTGCAAACTCTGTTGCTATCTCTCCAACTGTCACCGCTTGCATTGGAAACACATCTATAATACCAGTTTCTTTTGGCGCAAAGAAATCTGCTATACATAAACGGCGCCCAGAACGTTGACGAGGAAATTCAAATGCAGCAACCTCTTTTGTGGGATGGGCATCCTGCCCATCATATATATATAATGTATTCCCCTCAGCATTACAAGGAAAATACCCATATAATACCTGTGGGTGCAACAAATTCTCTTCAACGACGCGCGCTTTCCATTTTTCAAGAATAGGATAAACCTTCTCTTCTAAGAAAGCTGTATATTCCTCTTTTGTTTGTTCTTTAGGTTTGCGGAACTGCCACTGACCTGCTACAAGTGCTTGCAAGTCTAAATGCCAGAATATTTCATCCCAAGGAATATCATCATTTTGTAGTAACTTTGTTCCCCAGAAAGGTGGTGTGGGACGCGCGATGTTTATATCGACTGCTTCAGAACGACGAGTGTCTTTTTCCCTTGGTTCTTGAGGTTTTTTCTTGGCATCTTCTTCTTCTTTAAGCGCGTTTCTGCCTACTTCGTTCTCACTTGCATATTCTCCTAAGAATCCGCTAATATCATCCCATTGTGTAGATGCTTTGGCGGGCATGAGTTTGTCCATGAAGTGTAGGTCAGAAAAAGCGTCTTTTCCGTAGATAACTCTACCTTTATAGGCTTTTTGGCAGTCTTCGTAAACAAACTTGGGTGTTAAAGCGGCGCCTCCTAATATTACAGGTACGGTAATACCTTTTTCGTTGAAGGTTTCGAGGTTTTCTTTCATGAACGCTGTAGACTTAACCAGTAAGCCGCTCATCGCGATACAATCGGCTTTGTATTTGTTGTATGCTTCGATGATATTCTCTACAGGTTGTTTAATACCGAGGTTAATTACCCTGTAACCGTTGTTGGACAAGATAATATCTACTAAGTTTTTGCCGATGTCGTGAACGTCTCCTTTGACTGTGGCAATAATAAACGTTCCTTTACCACTATTGGCATCCTCAGTTTCGCTTTTCTCCATGAACGGTTCTAAGAAAGCTACTGCTGACTTCATTGTTTCGGCAGATTGTAGTACAAATGGTAGCTGCATTTGTCCAGAACCAAACAACTCACCTACTACTTTCATGCCGTCCAGCAAGAATATATTGATAATATCCAAAGCTGGGTGTTTTAAGAGCGCCTGTTTTAAAGCATCTTCCAAACCGATGCGCTCACCATCAATAATATGACGTTTGAGACGTTCTTCTACAGGAAGGTTTTCGTCAACACCTTTGTCGCGTTTGGTTGTTACCCCTTCAAATAATGTCGTCAGTATTGTGAGGGGGTCATATACACAGATGTCGTTTTCAAATTTGCGCTGGTCATATATTAAGTCGCGACAAACTTCTTGATGCTTCTCTTCAATCTTCGCAAGCGGCAATATTTTATTAGGACTGACTATTGCTCCATCCATTCCTACCTGCATTGCTTCATGCAGGAACATTGAGTTTAATACTATCCGCGCGGCTGGGTTTAAACCGAAGGATATATTTGATACACCAAGCATAAAGTGACAACCAGGTAAATTCTCACGAATTCTCTGAATTGCCTCTATTGTGGCTTTCCCGTTTTCTCTATCTTCTTCAATCCCAGTAGAAACAGGTAAAGCTAATGTATCAAAGAATATTTCATACGGAGGTATGCCATATTCAACGGCGGCACGATACGCGCGCTGGGCAATTTCAAATTTCTTATCTGCAGTCCTTGCCATGCCTTCTTCGTCAATTGTACCAATAACTACTCCGGCGCCATATTTCTTGGCAAGTTCCAATACTTTAAAAAATCTTTCTTCGCCGTCTTCGTAGTTGGTAGAGTTAAGAATGCACTTACCACCTGCTACTTTAAGTCCTGACTCCATTTTTTCCCATTCGGTTGAGTCAAGCATTAAAGGCAAGTTTACATTATTAACAATGCGGGATACTAACTCGTGCATATCCCTAACACCGTCGCGTCCTACATAGTCAACGTTAACATCCAAAATGTGGGCGCCTTCTTTAACTTGCGCGCGTGCCATCGACACCAGTCCATCCCAGTCTTCAGCGTTAAGCATTTCGCGGCATTTCTTAGAACCGCTAGCGTTAAGTCTCTCCCCTACAATTAAGAAGGAATTATCTTGAGTATAATTTTGTGTGCTGTATATAGACGCTGCCGCAGGTTCTAACTGTGGATGACGTTCAGCAGGTTTAAGCTGTTTTGCAATTTCTGCAAGTTGTTGAATATGCGCCGGTCTTGTCCCACAGCAACCCCCTATCACTTGGACACCCAGGTCTTCAACAAAATGCATCAACGACATACGCAGTTCCATCGGCGTAAGCTTATAATGCGCTTGTCCACCAACGTTTTCTGGTAAACCCGCATTAGGCACACAAGAAACTATAAACGGCGAATGCTCCGATAAATACTTGATGTGTGGTTTCATCAAGTCAGGCCCTGTAGCGCAGTTCAAACCGAGAATATCTATTTTATATGGTTCCAATATAGTTACAACGGCGTTAATTTCCGTTCCTACTAGCATTGTCCCCATTGTTTCCATCGTTACGGAAACCATTATTGGGCGCCTGTCACCTTTTTTGGCAAACACTTCTTCAACAGCGTTAAGTGCAGCTTTTATTTGCAGCACGTCTTGACATGTCTCAATAATAAATAAATCTACACCACCATCCCAAAGCGCCGAAGCCTGTTGAGCAAAAGCGTCTTTCATCGTGTCGTAGTCGATATGTCCCAATGTTGGTAACTTAGTACCTGGACCAATCGAACCAGCAACAAAACGAGGTTTTTCTGGTGTAGAGTATTCTTCAGCACAGCGTTTTGCCAGTTCTGCTGCCGTTTTGTTAAGATAATAAACCTTATCTTGCAGGTTATACTCAGCAAGCACAGTAGATGTACCACCAAAAGTATCTGTTTCGATAACATCGGCGCCTGCTGCTAAAAAGTCACGGTGAACTTTTGCCACTGCTTCCGGGTTTGTATGGACAAGGTACTCGTTACAACCCTCGTACTCGGCACCGCCAAAGTCATCAGCAGTGAGGTTTTGTGATTGTAAGTTTGTACCCATCGCACCGTCAAACACTATGACCGGACGGTTGGGACTATGTAAGTGTTCGAGAAAGGAATTAGGCATACTTTCTGTTAAAATTGAGTTATTGTGGTTTTGTTCCACTTAACTTAATATTTTCTCTAACTTTTGGGGTTTTTGACTAACTGCATTTCTACTGAAATTTTTAAAGATTTTGTAAATCAGGAGACAGAGAGTAGAGACGTGTAAACCGGAGGTTTTCCAGCAGGGATTAATTACGTCTCTACAAAAAAATCTGTATTATTGACTACATTTGTTTGAATATTTTTTAATTAGTGCTGCGTAAACAAACTGTGGGGTGAAATAACTTAACGAATTTCTGTGCCTGTATATAGGTTGCCTATTTATAACCATAGACCTGATATTAAAATTACATAGAGTAGCGTGGGTAATTATTGGAAATGCGAGATAGCGTCTGGATAACTAGAATGCTGGCTATTTTCTTAGTAGTCTTGGGTGTAATTGTGTTCTTTATGGGTAGTAAGGACGTTGGAAGCTCAGATAAACTGGGTCGCCATACAAGTTCGGAGCAAGCTGCTTGGAGTCCAGCAAAAGTTCAATATCAATCTGATATCAAGCCGCCTGCTGTACAAGTACCGAACAAACCTATAAATAATCAACCTATAAATAATCAACCTATAAATAATCAACCTATAAATAATCATCCTTTACAAGCGAATAAGGTACAAGCTGCACCACCGAAGAAGGCGCCTGTAAAGAAAACAAACCCACCACCTAAAACGCAGTTACCTAAACGTACTTTCAGTACTACTTATGCTTTTAAAAGCTACACTCCTAAATATGTAGTTGCCTGGGCAGACCCAAGTAACTATGGGGATAGGTTCGCCACTGATGTTACTGGTACCCCTGTAAGCAATGCACCAATTATAGTTCTCCACGAAACCTCAAATTCAGCACAAAGCGCTGTTAATACTTTTAGAACCAATAATTCACAGGACGAAAACAAACAAGTCAGTTATCATACTTTAATCGCACGTGATGGTTTGGTTGTTTATCTCGTTCCACCAGATAAACGCGCGTTTGGTGCCGGTAACTCAGTATTCGATGGACCATTAGGTTCGGAAACAGTACAAACAAACTCCATTTTAAAGCCATCTGTAAATAACTTTGCTTATCACGTTTCGTTGGAGACACCACCCGACGCATGGGATAAAAACGTTCCTAGCCATAGCGGTTATACAGATGAACAGTATAATTCTTTAGCTTGGTTAGTAGCACAAAGCGATGTCCCTGATGAACGCATTACTACTCACCGCGCGGTAGACCGTTCTGGACAAAGAATTGACCCCGTAAGTTTTGATTTTGACAAGTTTTATAGTATACTCCACTCGTTTCGAGAACTTGCTATTAATTAAGATTATTTTGTGGAACAGGCAGGGATGCCTATTCCACAAGAGAAATTATAATTATTTTGATTTGATTTGATTAGTTTCCAAAGCTTGATTTGATTATCTTTGCTACTGGCTGCTATTAATTCTCCGTCCTGGCTTAAAATTATTGAATTTATAGTATCTATAGAAGGCGCCGGAGGATTACACTGCTTATTCTATATTAATTAAAATTTTAATTGTTAAGGATGGTGCGTGAAAGCACTTTGATTTTCATTATATTGATAGATTGTAATAGCTTTCACGCACCCTACGGGGTATACTTTAGGCGTATGTACAGTTGATTACATTTTTACCCATTACTTTAGTCATACCTAAGTAGTGACTTTTTATTCATGGTATTTATAAAATCAATGTTTTACAGTAAAAGAGCCAGAAAAAACATGCTTCCCGCAAGCTCTAATAAAGCTTCTGGGTTTACTAAAGTTAGCAATCAGATTCAGTATATACTTTCAGGATGTTTATTTAATTTTATTTTGTTATCAAGTGCATAACCTATATATCTGATCTCTATAAGTAAATATCGCTGTTTTGAGGGTTTAAATTTATCAATGAGGTCATAATCGTTTATGAAACGTGTAATTGCAGTAGCTCTTCTTGGACTTCCACTTACTACATTGGCTGCTTCAGCAAAACCAGCGGCAGCAGAAACTATCAGACAAGAACGTCGCGAAATTCGTCGTGAAGAAGCTCGTCGCGCGGAAATTCGTCGTGAAGAAATTCGTCGTGCAGAACTTAGACGACGCGAAGAAGCTCGTCGTGCAGAACTTAGACGGCGCGAAGAAGCTTTCCGTACACGCGGTAGAAGAGTTTTTGTAAACGGGCACTGGGTTTATGTTCGTTAATAATTAGCTTTGCGCTTCTCTTCGCGAGCATCTCCATTTTTTAAGCCAACATACGCCTTCACTCGTGTTGGCTACTATAACAGATGTCAGTCGATACCGTTTGTAGAGACGTAATGACTTGTTAAAGCGTCTCTACTTTTATTAAAATTAAGCTAGTAAAAAATTAAATATATTTATTATGAATAATCTAAATTATAACTTTCGTGCCTTGAAGCGGTTGCTCATTACGTTACTTTCTATCAGTGTAATTGCGGCTTGTGAACCAATTCATGCACAACAATTAACTCCATCTAATAAAATTACTGCTGGCGCCAGTTCTCAAAAATTAACAGACCAAAATTTATTACGTAGCTATTATATTTATATTCCTTCATCATATAGTGCGAAACGTTCTATGCCATTAGTATTCGTCTTTCACGGCGATGGTGGCAGCGGACGCTCTATAAGTAATGTTTCTGAATTTAATAAACTTGCAGAACAAAAAGGTTTTATTGTTGTTTATCCCGATGGTATAGACAATAAATGGAAGCTGAAGCAACAAAATAGTAAAGGTATTGATGATATTTCCTTTGTAAATCATTTAATCGATAATCTTCAGCAAACCCTAAATATTGATAGTAATAGAATTTACGCTGCAGGCTTTTCTAAAGGTGCGATATTTGCTCAAGTTCTAGCTTGTACACTATCTGATAAAATTGCCGCTTTTGCTTCTGTTGCTGGTTCTCTTCCTGTTCAGCGTATACAGCAGTGCCAACCTCAAGCTCCCGTATCAATGCTGATGATCAATGGCACAAATGACCAATCTGTATATTATAAAGGTGATGAACCGTCCAAAAAAAGTGCCTTAGTTTCAATTCCAGAAGCAGTAGACTTTTGGAGAGAACAAAATCAATGTCAAGGTTCTATAAAAAATGTTGCATTTGAACCTGATAAAAGTAGTGACTCTCCTGTTAAAACCATTGCTTACAACAATTGTACTTCAGGGTCTGAAGTTTTACACTTAGCTGTAATTAATGGTGGACATCAGTGGTACGGTGGCGCCTCTAGTGACGAAAATATTAATAAGTTTAATCAAAAGCTCGGTTTAAATTCAACTGAGACTATTTGGAATTTTTTCACACGTCATGCTCTTGCACAGTAATATAATATATTTACTTATTTCTTGAAATCTCTTTTTATAGATTAATGTTTAAGGTACTTAGATAAGTTATTAGCCAAGTAGGTATCAATTTCAGCACGGTTAGCTAGATAAAAGGTAATTGACCCATACACCTGTTCAAGTGTCAGCAATGGAAAATCTTTGACAATGCTTTCAGGAGATTGCCCATTTCGGAAAGCATACACAACAGAATCTAGAGAAATACGAGTACCTTCAACCCAGTAAGCGTTGTCTTTATACTCAACATAAGATTTATTTGCTACACTTACCATGTAAGTAGGTAAAATTTAGTAATTACTTTAATAATAACTTCAATACACATATAAAACAATCAGTTGCTTAGGGCTGGAGAAAAATGTATTTGCTGTTCAAAGTCAACGCTCCTGAGCTATTCTAAACTACCCTGTTGAATTAAGATAATTTGAAACTTCGATTAAATTCAAATCAGGGTCGCGGAAATATATAGAAACAATTGAACCATTAGCTCCTGTCCTATTTACAGGTTCCCCTAGCACCACTACACCACATTCGAGTAAATAATCAATCACTTCTTCTAAAGGTTGCTGTATTATAAAGCATAAGTCAGCGGCGCCTGGAGTTGGATTATGCGCTTTTGGTTCAAACTCATTACCATATTCATGTAAATTAATTTTTTGCCTTCCGAATTTTAATGCTTTTCTTCCCTCACCAAATGTAACAACTTCCATCCCCAAAACACGACAATAAAAGTCTACAGTAGTACTAATATCTTTAACCGTTAAAACAAGATGGTCGAGTGAATCTACTTTTATCACAATAAACCTTTACATCTACTATTATTATAGTACCAGATTTTATTTGTAATTTTACATATCTTTTTGGTTTTAAAAATGAAATATTTAAAATTTACAAATTATTAAAACCTATAAAAAACTTTACAGGAAACCCGCAACAAATTATACAAAAGCTCTTCATCTATCCAATTATTTAACATATTCTAAAAACATCAACAATACAGGGTCACAAAAGTGAGCTACGACAACGTTTGTAAAATTCTAGCAGAAAAGTATCCGCTTGACTTTGCCAAATGGCTAATATCAACAAGGGCAAAAAAAGTTAAAGTGCTAAAAACGGAATTAAGCATTGAACCAGTGCGCGCGGACTCCGTATCATTCTTAAAAGCAGGAAAACGCATTCTTCATATAGAATTCCAAACTCGACCTGAATCTGAACCTCCAATACCGTTTAGAGAATTGGATTACTCCGTCAGACTCAAGCGACAATACAAACTTCCTGTCACACAAGTGGTAATTTTCTTACAGTTCACAAACGACCCAATCGCTTATACAGACGAGTATAGGGATGAAACCACACTCCATAAATACAAAGTCATTCGCATGTGGGAACAAAATCCGGAACAATTTTTAAACAGTGAAGCGTTATTACCACTGGCGCCGTTAGCAGCAACAACTTCATCCGAAAAATTACTATCCCAAGTTGCCCAGAAGATTGCTACAATTCCAGATAGAGATGATAGACAAAACACTGCTGCATACACACAAATATTAGCTGGTTTAAAGTTCGACAAAAACATGATTCGTAATTTATTAAGTGAGGACATCATGAAAGAATCAGTAATTTATCAAGATATATTACAGAAAGGGGAAGAAATAGGAGAAAAAAGAGGAGAGGAAAGAGGAGAGGAAAGAGGAGAAAAAAATGAGGCTTTTCGCTTTTTGAGTCGTCAATTGAATCGAAAATTTGGCGCCATCGACTCATCAATCCTTGAACGTCTCCAAGCTTTAACAACAGAGCAACTTGAAGCACTAGGAGAAGACTTTTTAGATTTCTCAAATATTTCTGATTTAGATGCTTGGTTAAAGCGACAATGAAAATTTTAGCTTGAAATCGCACATTATTAGGTCAAAGTTAATAGCTTTGACCTTTTTTATACTTAATTATGCTTTTGACTAAACTATAGTAGTCCTAAATCATTTGTAAAATCCGCACGTTGTAGAGACGCGATTAATCGCGTCTCTACGTAGATATATTTTTTACAATTCATATAGGAATGCTATACATATTAATTTGACGACTCATATTTTTGTTCTTGGTATGCGATTTCTTGGCTTTGCTGATGATATGCAATTTCTAGTCTGTAATCAATTGAACTATTTGACATTGGTGTTTCCACAGAATTAGTCTCTGTAAACAACGATAGCTGAACTGGTTGATTAACTTGTTCGTCTTGCAACCCGTATTTTTGTAACAATCTTGATTCGAGTTGCTGGTGCGATTCTAATGTACCGTTACTTAATATATGATTAATTTTTAAGTCATGATGCCGTAAATTGTGACATATTAAAATGGCACGATGACATGTCATTGGGTCTTTCTCCACGCACATCAAGGCTATTCGATGCTTTTGGGCGCCAGTAATTAAACGCTGTATTCCTTTTGAAAACTCTTCAGTTGCAGCAATTTTTTCATATAGCGCTTTGCCATCAACATAACAGCTACGATTATTTGGTCTGGCGCCTAACTCTTTACCTAAAAAACATAGTGGATGTTCGCTTCGACTAAAGCAGCTTTGAGGTTAGCTTGGGTAAAATGTGGAAGGTGACGACTATAAGGATGTGAGCGCACATCCGCAACTGCTGTAACTTGATGTTGCTTGAGCAGTTGGATAAAAGCTTCACTGCTATAGTTTGAGTGACCGATGGTAAATAGTTCAAGTTCGCGGTTCATGGTCAAGTAAAACTTGTTGTTTTCGATTTTTTACTCGTTTACCTCAGATAGATGGTAGATGTCTGAGCGTAAATGAATTAAATCTATTGCAACAATTGTTAATTACTTACCGACCAGAAAAAACCTTAAATAGTTTGGGACTCAGGTCAACTTTGGTATACATTAAGTTATATGTCAATTATTAACGATATCACCTGATTGGAGAAGCGAATGAGTACGGGTGTAATTACTATCACAGATACTGAGTTTGAAACTGAAGTTTTGAAATCTGAGCAGCCCGTATTACTTTACTTTTGGGCTTCTTGGTGCGGTCCTTGCAAGTTAATGGCAATGACGGTGAATAATGCTGCTAGTACCTATGGCGACCGTCTGAAAGTAGTTAAAATGGAAGTTGACCCAAATCCGACTACTGTCAAGCAGTACCAAGTTGAAGGTGTACCAGCTTTTCGGATAGTTCAAGATGGTAAACTTTTGGCAGCTACTGAAGGCGCCATTGGTAAAGACAAATTATTCAGCTTCATTGATAGCCATTTAAACTAGCTACTAAACTAGCTAGAAACCCGGTTTCTAGAAACCGGGTTGCAAGCAGTGTTAGTCATTAAATTTATTGAAATGCAGTTTGCTAAACGTCTACACCCTCTGCAAACGAATGTATTTGCGGATATGGATACTGCCAAAACTAAAGCTTTGGCAGCAGGAAAAGAGTTAATTGATTTATCGCTAGGTTCTTCGGACGGTTCAGCAGAACCACATGTTGTTGATGCTATCGCTAAATCATTAAACAACCCATCTACTCACGGTTACTTACTTTTTGGCGCCACGCAAGAATTCCGTGTGGCTGCTGCAAATTGGTACAAGCAAAAGTTCGGTATTTCCGTAAACCCGGAAACTGAAGTATTGCCACTAGTCGGTTCGCAAGAAGGAACTGCTCATCTACCTCTAGCAATTCTCAACCCTGGTGATTACGCATTACTACTTGACCCAGGTTATCCTTCTCACGCAGGTGGAGTATATTTAGCTTCTGGACTAATTTATCCAATGCCACTGCGCGCGGAAAACAATTTTTTACCTATACTGACCGATATTCCTGCGGATGTTTTAAGTAAAGCGCGCTTAATGGTACTAAGTTACCCACATAACCCAACTGCCGCAACTGCACCACTATCGTTTTTCAAAGAAGCAGTCGTATTTTGCCAGCAGCATAACATCGTTCTCGTTCATGACTTTCCCTACGTTGATTTAATTTTCTCTAATCAGGAGAATCCTTCTATATTTCAAGCAGACCCGGAAAAAAGCGTATCTATAGAGTTTTTCACGCTCTCAAAGTCTTATAATATGGGCGGTTTTCGCATTGGTTTCGCCATTGGTAACGCGCTCCTAATTCGCGCGCTGCGTCAAGTTAAAGCTGCCGTTGACTTTAACCAGTACCGAGGAATTTTAAACGGCGCCATTGCAGCTTTAACTGGACCTCAAACAGGAGTCGAGACTACTGTTGCTACTTTTAAAAGGCGCCGTGATGCTTTTGTAAATGCATTATGTAATATTGGTTGGAACGTACCAACACCAGAAGCAACAATGTACGTCTGGGCAAAACTACCGGCGCCAGTTCATCAAAACTCAGTTGAATTTTGTACCAAACTTGTTCAAGAAACAGGAGTAGCTGCTTCACCTGGTGCAGGGTTTGGTAAGTCAGGAGAAGGTTATGTTCGTTTTGCCCTCGTTCGCGAACCAGAAGTTTTAGAAATTGCTGTCCAACGAATAGCAGAGTTTCTACATAAAATTTACTAGTTCTTTATCACGACTTAACCATAAGTTTATAAAGATTGCCTTAAATTTCAGTATTCACAAGCTAGACTACAGGAGTATTACTGAATAACATGTTATATATCTAACACAAATCCTGATTGCGGACGTAATTTAAAAATAATTACTCCGCAATCAAAGCTAGTTGATAGGCATTCGTCATAATTTATGAGCAGTAAACTGGACATAAATCAAGACAGTATAAACTTAAATATAAATATAAAGATAACTATATATATATTTATCATTACTGTATTAGGGGTTATGGTAACAACCCCAGCACGAGCTACATCCTTAAAGAACACACTATCTGAAGAACAAATAAAATCATTATATAACCCACATAAAGCCGCAATTCCAAGTGACGAACTGCTTGGAATACCACTAACTAGCCAAGCTGTATTGAGTAAAAACAGCGAAGAGAAAAACGAACTTCAGTATCGTCTATTTCAAGAAACGCAAAATACCCTTAACCAAGTAAAGCAAGCAAGCCAAGTTACACAAGAAACGGTTGGTGACAAAAAAATATATCTTTACAATTTGGATACCAAACCAGTAAATGCATCTAGTACTAATACAAATATTCCGGTAGTTTCTCGAAGTCCTTGGAAGTTACCAGCATCTGCTCCCAGAAGAAAAGTGCCTGAACCTGCTACTAGTGTTGGTTTACTAGCTATACTCGTTTTTTTTGCCAAGCGACGCAAGCTTAAATAACTCCTAGAAAATGCACTTCCAAGATGAATCCTTGTAGTAATTAAATACTACAAGAATTTTATTCCCATAGGATAAATATCTAATGAACGCTCAAAGACTGACAAAAATTGCTGGTGACTACGGAAAGTACCAAATCAGCCGTTTTAAATAGAGGTTTTTACGTACCTTTACAACTTGAGTTAATATTGTCTAGCATAGATAATAATATATTATACTTAATTTTTTATTACTTCAGGCTGCATGAAATAAAACAACCTTACTTATAAATTCAACGAGTTTTGTGCAGTTATTTTGAGTCCAGTAGTTATCGTTGAGTTTTTACCTAATCTTATAGGGAGAAATGACAGCGCAATTACTTGATACTAAACGCCAGTTTGAATCGTATCCTTCTAGACGTATTCTGCTATTAGAGGATAACGATATGAATCGAATGTTGCTAAGTGACTATTTAGGTTATTTTAATTACGATGTGACTGGTTTACCAGAAGCATCCACATTTTTTACCACGGTTGAGCAATTTCAACCAGAATTAATACTTTTAGACTTAAAGTTACCAGACATTGATGGGTACTCCGTATTAACAGAAATTAAGCAAAAACCTAAGTACTCAAGAATACCAGTAATTGTGGTTTCAGCTTTTGCATTTAAAGCCGACCAAGACAGAGCGATGAAATTGGGCGCCAGTCGTTATTTTGTCAAACCTGTTAATCTTAACGAACTAGTAACAGCAATTGAAGAAGAGTTATTAAAGGCATCTAAATAGCTGTTAAAAGAATTTTTCACTAAATAAATTTAGCCAAAAAACCTAACGTAAGTATTGTTAATCAATTAACTTGTTGCTTGGTGATATAGTCTTCAACGCTTTGACTCAAGGTTTGCACGGAACTGCCAATTTGGTTAATTTTACGCTGTACTTGCGCTAACAATAATATAGCCGTTTGCAATTCGTTAAGAGTTTCAGCCATCGCGTCGCGATATTGAGATTCAAATTCTTGTATATTCATGATTACATCCTCACTTTCTGCATTACCTGTTGTTGTATTCAGGATAACCAGCACACATGAACAGATTAATCCGTTGAACCGCCTAATTGCAAAGATTTTCGAGAAATTCCGAAATACTCACTAGGAAGAGTGATATGTTCATTTGATTTTGATAAGAAAATATAAAATCACACTCCAAAATTGCTAAGTTATAAACAATATTGCTAATTGTAGCCGTTGGCGAACGCGCGTTTTGGGTTGGAGTATCTGTACTTTAAAAATACTGACATTAGTTTATAAAATTTTTGACAAGGCTGGAACAGAAATATAAAGATACATTACTTAATGTGGATGGTTAATCAATCCTTTTCTTGCTGCTGCTGTAATTGCAGCATTTCTATCGCCGACTTCGAGCTTGTGTAATATTGCGTGAACGTGAACTCTAACAGTTCCCGGAGTAATATATAGGGTTTCGGCTATTTGCTGGTTTGTTTTTCCGGTTGCTATAAGCAAGAGTATTTCTAGTTCGCGTCCTGTAAGAGGATTGTTGGTATTGACTATATTATTTGATATTCCTGCTGTTGAATTATTTTCCTTACTTGCAAAAGTCGAACGAATTTCTTGTGTTGCCGTGGCATCCCACCATGAGGCACCTGCTACAACTGAACGAATTGCTAGTACAAGTGAATGTGCTGGAATTCCTTTTAGACAGTAACCTTGGGCGCCGACTTCTATCAAGCGCGCGAGAAGCGTCGCCTCTGAACGCGAGGTTAATACTAAAATTGGGAGTTGCGGGAAGATAAGTTTGATTTGGCGACATGCTTCAATACCACCGATACCAGGTAAACCGACATCCAGTACAACAATATCAAGAGCGTGAGAGTTAACGAGTTCAACTGCTGTTTCCCCGTCTTCTGCTTCGGCAGTGATTTCAATTCCCGGTTCTTGCTGCAATCTAGTTTTTAGACCAAGACGAAACAGTTCATCATCCTCAACAAGAAGTATTTTGAGACAGCTAGAAGACATTTAGTTCGTACAGAGATTAAATAAACGAATCAGGTAGCGTGCGAGCAATTAGTTTTCTGCCCAAATTATACCCTTGTACGCTCATAATGTTAGTTACATAAGCGCAAGTATTTTTTTTTACTTTTATGGTTATAAAATTAAAATATCTTAATAAACATTATCATTCCGTTTGTCCGTCTCACTTCCCCAAAAATTATAACTGGCTTTTACACCATCTTAATTTATATCATCAGCTATGTATCATTCCTCTACTTCTCCTTCTCCAGATAATACATACATTCGCCCGGCCCGACGCGGAAAGCACAAGATTTTTATTGGGATGGCGCCTGGTGTAGGCAAAACCTATAAAATGCTCGAAGAGGCACATCAACTCAAGGCAGAAGGTATTGATGTCGTTGTTGGTATTATTGAAACGCACGGACGTAAAGAAACAGCAGAAAAAGCTACTGGACTCGAATTAATCGGGAGAAAAGCCATATTTTATCAAAATGTGACTTTAGAAGAGTTCGATACTGATGCAGTTTTGGAACGCTGCCCACAGCTTGTTTTGGTTGACGAACTCGCTCACACAAATGTCCCAGGTTCATTACGCGAAAAGCGCTATCAGGATGTCGAAGTGATTTTACAAGCGGGGATTGATGTTTACTCTACCGTCAACATTCAGCACTTAGAAAGTTTGAATGATTTAGTAGCAAGGATTACAGGTGTTGTCGTCCGCGAACGTATTCCCGACCGTTTACTTGATGAAGCGGATGCAGTTGTGGTAATAGATGTAACACCAGAAACTTTAGAAGAACGACTGCGAGAAGGCAAAATTTACAGGTTAGACAAAATTGAGCAGTCATTAGAGAATTTTTTCCAGCGACGTAATTTAATTGCATTGCGAGAACTTGCGCTGCGGGAAGTCGCAGATACAGTCGAAGATGATGGAAATTCTAACCTCAGTGGACAAAGCTGCAATATCCACGAACGAGTTTTAGTTTGTATTTCAACATATCCAAATTCTGTACAGCTATTGCGTCGTGGCGCCAGAATTGCCAATTATATGAATGCTCCTTTACATTCAGTATTTGTTGCAGACCCCGACCGTTTTTTAAGTAAGGAAGAAAGTTTACATGTCGAAACATGTGAGAAGCTTTGTAAAGAGTTTGGTGGTCACTTCGTTAAAGTAAACAGTCATAGTGTTGCTGGAGAAATAGCCAAAATAGCATCAGACCTTCACATTACCCAAATAGTCATAGGTGAAAGTCAACAGTACTCCTACTCTAGTGCCTGCTGACCCTGCAGTGACATTGACACAAACCACATGTTCTGACACAACGCATGTTTCAACTATGCTTGCAGGCCCTGACGCGCATTGTAGCACACAATGAGGACTGGTTGCCTAAGGCAGTGAACGTCATCAACATAGCAACACAGATGATGAACGGGCAGTACAAGAGCGAGCAGCAGCAGCAGCAGCAGCAACAAGCCGGTGATGCTGCAGATACTGAGCAGGCGGAGCAGCAGCAGCAGCAGCGGGTGCTTGTGTTCCAGCCGCTGAAGGTGCGCCACTCTGCTTGCAACAGCAATGGAGTTCATCACTTTAAATTTCAGCACTTGGGATTGTCACAGCCATGCAGGGTGGTCAACCTGGGCAGCTGATGGGTTTTTAAAGATGTGTTTACTGCGTTGGTGCCTTGCTGCTTGAGGGCATGCTAGTGGCTCGTTCTGTGCTTCCAAGGGCATGAAACTGGCTTTGCTCTGCTGCTGCTGCCACCTGCTCTATCAAGTTGTTATTAGCATGCTGATCCTGTGCTGTTGCTGTTCACTGCAGGTTGAGGGCGTGCTTGTGGCTCCTCCTGTACTTCCAGAGGGAGCAGTAGCACTGTACATGTACACACTGCCGGCAGGTAGGCAATGCTAACTCAACGTAATGCATGGCATGCACGAGCGGCTTGCGCAAATACAGCATGATGCATGGCATGCACACGCAACTCAAGTAGAGCCTGCAGGGCCTGCCGCAACCACTGCAGCACTGGTCACTGTTCACCCTAGCAAGAAAGCACAGCTTGCAAAGTAGAGTCGCTGCAGCACACTCGATTACCAGCAAGGTAGCTTCCAGATGGAGCAGCAGCACTGTACACGTACACACTACCAGCAGGTAGGCAATGCTCTGAGTTATGCTTTGACGTGCATGCATGACATACACGCGTGGCTTATGCATAGCTTGCAGGGTCTTTCATCTCAAGCTGCAGCACTGTCAATCTAGCAAGGAAGCACAGCTGGTTAGCGTAGGGTTATCAGACTTGGTGTGCGTGTGCAGCATGTGCTCATTTGCAGATGTGGTCGTCCCTGATGGGTGATGTAATCTGCTCGGACCACTGATTTATGCTTGCATCTGCTGCTGCAGACCACCCGGCCCTGCAGGCTGCTCTGGCAGAACGGGCCAAGCTACAAG